>JAFGDA010000047.1 GCA_016932375.1 Actinomycetota bacterium
ACACCGGTCCCGTAATCTACCTGGAATCCCTTGCCCTCAAAGTTTATCATTCCTCCAACAAAATCAATACTCTGCCCGTCCATGGAGAGCACTTTTGACCCGGATGCCACGACATCTGCGCTTCCATAGACCGGTCTTAAAAGCTCGATCAACCACTCCCTGTCTACCCTGGTGTCATTATTAAGGAAAGCCATATACTCGCCGCCTGCAGCTTTTGCAGCCTGGTTATTTGCGAGGGCAAACCCGTTGTTCCTATTATTCCGTATTATCTTTACACCGGGATATGAGGACCTGACGAATCCGACTGACCCATCTGAAGAATTATTGTCCACCAAAATGACTTCTATCTTATCTGCCGGGTAGTTTAAACTGTATATGCTTTCCAGGCAATCTTTCAGGTATTTTTCACCGTTAAGATTGACAATAGAGATGGAAACCAGTGGGAAGGTTAAAATCTCTTTCATGCAAGCTCCTTGTATAAGAAAACAATTATCCTAAATTAAAGGTTTAAAATAGAAAAAAATAACAGGATAAATTATAACAAACATTATATTTTAAACAATGATTTAAGAAAAAACGCCCGGTACTATGAAAACCCCATCCCCAAAAAATATTTTACTACCTTATATATCAAACTCCCGGGTAATTCCGGGGCATTCAAAATACCAGTCTATTAATCATTATATTTATTATTATATTTACAGAATTGTTATATAATTAATCCATAAACAGCAATAGATGCTTTAGGATTTTTCCATTAACAAAAAATAAGTAATGCCTGAAAAAATAAAAACCACCCGGAAGGAAATACTTAAAAAGCATGGTTGAACTATTGGCATTTAAAGCATAAAATTACCAGAAAAGTACATGATTATGAAAGACATAAATATTGCCTTTATAACCGACCGGATGATAACCGGCCATGGTGTCGATCTTGTTGTCGACCGGTTGGCCGACGGCCTTGCCAAGCTTGGATACAACTGCCAGGTTTACTGCAACTATCATGACGAGACTTTTACCAACCGCAAATCCTATACCATAGAAAAACTCCATTACTTTCAACCTGCGGTTAACCCGGTAATGTATGAAAGAAGGATAAGGAGGATTGCCCCCTATCTTAACAGCAAGGATATTGACCTTTTTATCATCCAGTCATTTCCTTTCTACAGCCTTATCCCGGTCCTTAAAAGCCCAGTACTGGCGGTGGATCACGGGATAATATCAGTAACCGGCCTTCCCCTGAAAAGAAGGCTCCGTTACAGGTATATGGAATTCAGCCAGAATGTATCATATTTTAAAAAGGCAGAGGCTCTTGTAACAGTCTCGAAATACCTGCTCGGGTGCCTTCCCCTTGACCTCAGGAAAAAGGCTTCCTTCATATATAACGGAAGCGACCATTACCAGTATAAGGATATAACCGGGAGTGAAATAAAGGATTTCAGGGACAACCTTGGAATGGAAGAAAAGGATATACTGCTGCTTTATGTAGGGAGATTAAACCTTGTAAACCAGCCCTACAAGGGGCTTGCCGAACTGATAGGCATCTACCAGGAGATATACCAGAAATATAAAAATGTAAAACTTCTTGCAGTCGGGTATGGTTCCAGGAACGACGAGGAGCTTTTAAAAAACGAGGGTCTCTATGCTATGAGCAATGCTTCGGAAAAGCTAATGCCCCTGATATATAGATCCTGTGATATTTATACTACATGTTCCAAATGGGAGGGGTTCGACCTGCCTGTAGCCGAAGCGCAGGGATTCGGCAAACCTACCGTGAGCTACAATATCGGCGCGCACCCGGAAGTGGCAATAAACGGAACTACCGGTTATGTGGTGGACTCTAAAAAGGAATTCAGGGAGAAGCTCGAGATACTCATTACAAGACCGGATCTCAGGGAAAAAATGGGTGCTGGGGCAAGGGAATATTCCCGGATGTTTACCTGGGAAAACAGCGTTAAAAATTATGACAGATTAATAAAAAAAATCCTGGACCTCAAAGATTCAGATATACAGGCAAAACCACATATCGATATATACAAGCCTCCTAAAAGCATAGAAGTGTCTGCAGTCATTGTAAATTATAATGCATCATACCCTGTCCTGAAGCAGTGCATGGATTCGCTTTCAAACCAGACCTATAAAAACCTTGAAATCATCATATTCGATAACAATTCAACCAATGACGCACTTGACGCTATCAAGGTTGATTTCCCGGAAGTGAAAGTTATCTACTCCAAAAAAAACCTGGGCCTGGGAGAAGGCCTCAACCAGGCAATCAGCCAGGCTACTTCAGAGCTTATACTTATATCTAATTTTGATGTGGTTTACAATAATGATGCCGTTGAAATGATGGTGGACCAGCTCAACCGGCTCAAAAGCACGTATATCGGGGTTGCCCCTAAAATAAAATTCTATTACCAGAGGGATTTCCTTGAAAGCGTCGGGTTATACCTTGACAACAGCTTCTATACAGGTTATCACGGGCTCGGACAGCTTGACTTAAGCCAGTATAACCGTGAGGAAGAAATCTTCGGGCTTTCCTTTGTTTCCTGCATGATAAGAAGGGATGCCTTCATGGAAAACAGGGTCGGCCCAATTGACCCGACATTCTTTTTATTTTACGAAGACGTGGATTTCTGTTACAGGGCAAACCTTCACGGGTACAGGTTCAAATCCTGCCCGCAGGCCATATGTTATCATTTATACGGCTACAGTTTCAGGGATGATTCCATTGCCTTTGTTAGGAAGTATTACTACCAGAAACTTAATCTCATGAAGACACTTTACAAAAATGCTGAAGACCATAACCTTCACAGGATAATGAATATCGAGATGGGGATTCAAAAAAGCAACCTCAGGGATGAGAACCTGAGAGCCGTGGCGCGCAGGGTTATCAGGGATTTCAGGAAAAGTAAAAGATACCTTGCCGGGAAAAGGAAATTCATCCAGTTCTCAAGGCAACTGCCTGATCCGGATATATTAAAATATGGTACCGAAGAAAAAAATTTCTTTGATGTGGTAAATAACGAACCCGTGTATTCAATAACCAGCCTGCATCACCTGTACCGGCGGCTGTTTGTCCTGATGGGCAATGAAAAATATGAAAGTTATGTGAGCTACCTTATGAACCTCGAACAGACCAGGTTCAAGATAGAAAGCAAATTATTTAAAAATATACTCCATAATAAACTGGAATATGAGCCGTCCATCGTCCACAAATTTATCGACAGGATACAGTAAGCGCAATTACAGGCAGAGCCTGAAAATCGGTATAGACATATCAACATTTCTCGACCACGGTCCTGAAGTTGGTGCGGGAAGATACATACTGAACCTTGTAAATAGCCTCCTGTCCTCTGAAAGCGGGGATACCTTTATCCTTACCGGAAGGTATACTACCGGAAAGCATTATGATATTATCCGGGACCTTGAAAAGAAATATGGCCGGGACAGGGTCTCCGTAAAAGTCTTCAGGATATCACCACGGATCCTTAAGGTATGGGATCGTATGGACTGGCCCCCCCTTGAGTGCCTGGGCTTTAAGGCTGATTTGCTGCACTGCCCCGATTACCTTATACCCCCAACCCTTAACAAGAATATCGTCCTGACAGTGCATGATCTTGCTTTCATAAGGCATCCGGAATTCAATTTTGAATGGTTCATCAGTAAATACTCTGCACTCGTAAGGAAAAATACTGTCAGGGCAAGAACGGTCTTTGCAGATTCCGTAAGCACAAGGGATGATATCATCAAATTCCTTGAAACGGATCCAGCCAGGGTGGAAGTAATTTACCCTGCAGCGGATTCCTTTTTCAGGAAGCTTGACGAAAGTGAAATAGATAAAAAAGTGCCCGAAAAATATAATACAGGTCAAAGGTTCATACTTTCCGTGGGCACCATAGAGCCGAGGAAAAACTACGTCGCCCTTGTAAGGGCCTTCAATACTTTGAAAAAGACCGGGAGATACCCCGGTGTCCGTCTTGTAATAGCGGGGCAGACCGGGTGGAAAAGCGAGGATTCATTCAGGGAAATAAATGAAAGCCCCTTTAAGGGAGATATAATAGTCACCGGGAAAATTACCGATGGGGACCTGCTCCAGCTCTACAACCAGGCAGAGCTATTCGCGTATCCATCTTTCTTAGAAGGTTTCGGCCTGCCGCCTCTTGAGGCCATGCAGTGCGGCCTTCCGGTCATATGCTCTGACAGTTCCTCGCTAAGGGAAGTGGTCGGAAATGCAGGGATAATGGTCCCACCCAATGAGTACAGCATTCTTTCAGGAAATATTGCAAAGATGCTTGATAGCGGCCAGTTAAGGGGGGAATATTCTGGAAAGGGATTAAAAAAAGCCAGGACCTTCAGCTGGGAAAAGACCGCGCAAAGGGCCATAAAAATATACCATAAAATTGCAGATAAGAAGCAATAATTACCCTTTTTAAGGTAAACTATCCTCCAACAACCATTTACAAGCTTGCCTGGAAATTATTGTTTTATATGCCGGCCTGGAAATTATTGTTTTTTTACAATTTCTCCACACTTAGCCCGGGGTCAATATCGGTAATTCCTTCGGCTATGTTCCTGTGAATCACATTGATTGTAAACATATCGTTTACCCAGTCGCAGTATGTCTTTCCGTCATTGTATCCGACAGAAGGCGAGACTGAATACCGGCCGCCTATCATGACCAGCTTAAATGAAAAAGTAACCTTAGCCCTGTCACCGGGCTCGAAGGTGCCGGTTTCGATCTTATTGAGTCTTGTATTGGTGCCATAAATGATATTGCCCCTGTGATCGGTGATCCTTATGCCGAATATTGGATCCCCTACGGTCCTTTCAAAATCCACATCATATATAAGCTTTACCTCATCACCATAGGAGCAGAAATCTATTTCCCGGTCCTTACCATCCAGCATCCTTACCCCGTTTATCCTTGCATCCCCGGAGCCAAACCTTTTTAAAGCCTCCCCGTCAATGCTCAGGTTGGAAAGCTTGCTTATCTCTTCCCCGTCTATTATCCGCCTGTTTCCCTCTATGACTGTCTTAAATATCTTCTGCCTTTCTTCCCTCTGCTGCTCTATTATCCTTTTCTTTTCAATCTCTTCGACAAATGCCCTGTATTTAGCGACAATATCAAGGGGCTTTCCCATATCCCTGACTTTCCCGTTCATAAGGAAAACAACCTCGCTGCAGAGGTCCGAAACAGCATCGAGGTCGTGGGACACTATTATTATGGTCTTTCCCCTTTTCATGAAATCATATATGACCTTGTAGCATTTGGCCTGGAAGGCCTGGTCCCCGACTGCCAGCACCTCATCTACCAGCAGTATGTCCGGGTTGACGTTTATAGCAACCGAAAACCCCAGCCGCATGTACATGCCTGATGAATAATGCTTAACGGGGGTATCTATAAATTTTTCGAGCTCGGAAAACGAGATTATTTCTTCAAGTTTACTGTCTATATTCTTCTTTCTCATACCGAGTATTGCGGCATTTATATAGATATTTTCCCTGCCCGTAAGATCGGGATGGAAACCGGCCCCCAGCTCAAGAAGCGCTGACAGCGTGCCGTTTACGGTTATTTTCCCTGAAGTTGGCTGGATGATCCCCGATATGAGCTTGAGCAGGGTGCTTTTACCAGAACCGTTCGGGCCTATAACACCGAAAGTCTGGCCCTTATTTACCGAAAAAGAAACACCGTCAAGCGCGCCGAATTCCTCATATGTTGTCCGCTTGAACCTTAAAATGGTATTTTTAAGGCTCGGAATCTTCTCATGGTATATCCTGTATCTTTTAGAAAGGGAGTCCACATCAACAGCCACCCAGGTCTTTGATTGCGCAGGGACCCTTTTTATTTTCTGACTGAACTTTTTAAATATCATAAAATACCTTTTTTATTTTAAATCTCTTCGGCAAACCTGTGCTCGAGCTTCTTGAATACGAAATAGCCGATAAAGAATATAAAAAGCGTTATTCCAACAGCAGTCACAGTATCCACGAGCCCCGGGAACCCTGCCCCTTCAGGATATTTTACAAAATAGAAGATATTCCTGTAATAGGCCGCATAAACAGTCATCGGGTTTATCTTTAAAATTACCTGGTACTTTTCGGGGACCATGCTCATGGGATAGATGACTGGAGTCCCGAAAAACCATACCATCATTATTATTGTTATCAGGTGCTGGAGATCCCTGAAAAACACATTGAGGGCAGATACCAGAAGCGTCATCCCGACAACCAGGAAAATCTGGACAAATATGACCACCGGGAGAAGATACAAAAATATATAGAACTTGTAACCGAGGACTGTAAGCGCAATAAACAGGGCAACCAGCTCCAGCAAAAAATTTATAAGGTTGGAAAGAACAATCGAAAGGGGGATTATTTCCCTCGGGAAATATATCTTGTTTATAAGGTTGCTGTTTGATATTATGCTCCCCGCCCCGTAATTTACGGAATTGGAAAGGAAATTGAAGGGAAGAAGCGCGCTTAACAGGAATACAGCAAATTCTTCTATGCCTCCCCTCATCACTATGGAAAACACAAAAGAATAGACAAGCATCGTAAGTATTGGATTTAATAGGGACCAGAAGAAACCCAGCACCGAGCCCCTGTACTTTACCTTAAGCTCTTTCTTTGTAAGGCTGAAAAGAAGTTCCCTGTAAGAAAAAAGAGTGCCGATTTTTGATGCCATAAAGCCCCGATAGCTTCCGTTCAAAGATTAATAAAAATCAATTAATTTTAACATTTAAAATTCAAATTTAAACCGTGAAAAATTATTTAATGAAGTGACAGGCAATAAATTTCTATGGGCTTACGCCTATAAGATTTTCTACTTTAAGGTTTTGCCTGCCCGTTTTCAACAGGTCATCTCCATCTACAAGCTAACGCATGTAG
>JAFGDA010000048.1 GCA_016932375.1 Actinomycetota bacterium
ACTTATGGAACCTACGTCATAACTTAAAAATAAAACCACCTTATTCAAGATCCTTTCCGTTTCCAATCATAAAACAACCCGGAGAAATACAGAAAATTGAAAAACATGGCAGTACCATACTTATTCAATCAATATTTAAGGTACTATCTCCGGAATAAAAAATACGGGAAATCCCATAATATCCAATTAGCTATAATATGCTAACATATAAGGTATTTACGTCAATGATTTGGAGGTTAAATTTTAAAGCAGCACGATGAATATTATCTACAATATTGATATTTAATATGTTAGAATTAATTATGATTATTTATCTGCGATGAAAAAAACTTTACTAAAAATTATAATTATTTTTGCAGTATTGCTTCTGACAGCCCCTGTTTTGTGTTCTTGTGACCCCAGCTTTATAGATGTGTTTACGGAACTGAATACCGATTATTCCGGAACCAGGACAGTGGGGATCGCAGTCAGGACAGAATATATCCAGAAGGGCAGTGTAATACTCTCTGAAAATAAATCCCTTTTTGACGGGATACTTAATGCGCTTCCTGAAGGCGAAGTTGAGACATTCGAAGAGTCAGGATACACACATTTTACTTCTAAGGTTGAATTTGAAGACGTTAATTTCCTCAAGCATATCTCAATTGATGATTTTGCAGAGACCCCGCCCGAAAGATTTTATGCACACATGGAAAAAAAGGATTATTTTTTTTACAGTGAGTTCTTTTTCGATGACTATGTTGATATGAAAATAGATGAGACCCTTCTAATCTCGGGGGATCCCAATTCGGATCACAACCGCCTGCATGACCTTGCAACAGCCGATGAAGAAATACTTGTGGTCACCTACCAGATTAAATGCCCGGTAAAAATAATAGATTCCAATGCCGATTTGATAGGAGATGACAATATTGCCATATGGAACATAAAATATGGCGAACAGCGCAATATCAGGCTGCATGGCAAAAAGACAAAATTCCTTTCATATTTCCTTGTTGTTGTGCTGGGCCTTATCGGTCTTTTTGTAATCTTCATAATCTTTGCCCTGATGTTCAGTTCCCGGCGGAAAAGGCCGGGGGATACTTCAAAAAAGCCTTACTACTCTTATGATAATTATTTTAAAAGGGACAGGTATTTCAGTCCCGGTGAAGATGATGAGCCCTAAATGAAAAATCAGCTTATTAAGCTCGAAACCCCTTTAACAGTTGAAAAGATAGAAAACCTCCGGGCAGGTGACATGGTATACCTTTCCGGAACCATTTACAGCGCCCGGGATATTGCCCATAAAAGAATGGTGGCTGCAATCAGCCGGAGTGAAAAACTGCCTTTTGACCTTGAGGATAATACCATATTTTACGCAGGTCCTTCGCCTACTCCTCCCGGGAAAAAAAGCGGGGGCATCGGCCCCACGACGAGCGCAAGGATGGACAGCCTGACGGAACCTCTTCTCGAAAAGGGGCTCAGGGCCATGATAGGCAAGGGAAACAGGAGCCAGCAACTAAAAGAACTTCTTCATAAATATAAGGCTGTATATTTTGTTGCCCTGGGAGGAGTTGCGGCTTACCTTTCAACAAAGGTGGAAAGCATCAAACCGGTGGCATATGAAGATCTTGGCCCTGAGGCTGTCCATGAGCTGAAGGTAAGGGATTTTCCGCTTTTTGTTGCCTGCGATATTCATGGTGGAGATATTTTTAAAGAACCCTTTAACTGTTGAAGTCATATTCGGATTACCGAAATTCAATGTTGAATACAGCTCCGGAAATCTAACCGGATCTTTGAAAACTCTCGGAATCGAAGATGCATTTGTTGAAAATAAGGCGGATTTTAGCAGGATATCGGAGCTGCTATTCATATCGCGGATTGACCATAATGCAATTATCGAAGTCAATGAAGAAGGGACAGTGGCAGCGGCCGCATCATTTACGGGCTTTGGCGCAACAGCTGTGGAGCCGGTGGAATTTATAGTGGACAGGCCTTTTATATTATTCATAAGGGATGACAGGACCGGCAGCATAATATTCATCGGCAAAATACTCGAACCGCAATAGCCCTGCAGGCTGATATGACGATGATTGATATCAATAACCCTGGTAAAAAATGGATTATATAATAATATACATAGAATTAAAATTCTAATTAAATAATGATAAACATGAAAGTATGAAGATAAAAAATGGGTAAAAAAATTAATTTTAAGAATTTAGTTTATTTCCTGATAATAATCTTCCAGATTTCAATCTTTTTAATACTTCCGGGATGCAGCAGTGAAAAGAAAACTTTTGAGCAATGGGATAAAATTGAAGCTGAAAGAATGGCTGCAATAGAAGAAGATGTCCAATACAAGGGTAAGGTACTTGAGATTGTCTCGGATACCGAAGAAGAGCTTGAAGGTGGTTTAGCTACAAGAACCCAGGTCCTGAAAGTCAAAATTACAAATGGCCCTTTTAAGGGTGAGATTATAGAAGTTAAAAATTCCTCCGATGCAAGAAGCGCATACGTCCTGACGATAAAAGAAGGCCAGGGCATTTTCTTAAAACCAGAGTTCGATGAGGAAGGAAATATATCGGGTGCATATTTGACAGAACTTGTAAGAGATAGTTATCTAATAATTATAATTATACTGTTTATTATCGTACTGGTTCTTGTAGGGCGTTTTAAAGGATTTAAAGCCGCAATAGCCCTTGCATTAACTGTTGCTGCAGTTTTTTTTATACTTATACCGCTTATTTTGAAAGGTCTTAATCCTATTTTAATATCTGTTTTAATAGGGGTTGCAGTAACTTGCATAACTCTTCTAATTATCAGTGGCATAAACAAAAAATCATTTGCAGCTATTATTGGAACTTCTTCGGGAATACTTATATCAGGAACCCTTGCTTTGATATTTGGGAGCCTTGCAAGCCTTACGGGATTTTCAAGCGAAGAGTCAGTAATGCTAATGTATATACCTCAGGATATTGATTTTAATTATAAAGGGCTTTTATTTGCAGGAATAATACTTGCTTCGCTTGGTGCAGTAATGGACACAGGCATGTCAGTTTCTTCTTCCATGTTTGAAGTGGCAAAGGCCGATCCCACAATTAAAAAAGAAGACCTTATCTCTGCAGGTATGAATATCGGAAGAGATGTGATAGGCACAATGTCCAATACTTTAATCCTGGTCTATGTGGGAAGCTCGCTTCCCCTTATATTATTATTTATGGCTTACAAAATTCCATTTATGGATATTATAAATAAGGATATGATTGCCACTGAAATAATACAGGCGGTCTCTGGAAGCATTGGACTTATACTTACAATACCAATTACTGTTTTTGTTTGCGCAGTTTTCTATAATACGGGCTATATCCGCTCAGCAAGACATATGAAAAAATAAAAAGTTAACCATGATAAAAAGTAAAATAAATAAACCTTATAATAAGCGGTTGTTATTATTGCCAGCATTATCATTGTTAATTTCACTTATCCTGTTTGCAGGATGTACGGGTGTAACAAAATACACTTACCAGGAATATAAAAAAATAAAAGCCCTTAATGAAAAAAAT
>JAFGDA010000049.1 GCA_016932375.1 Actinomycetota bacterium
CACTTCGCCTGGATGTGACCAGGAGGATAGCAATATATTTTTTGACCCAGGTTCAGGAGGGAACACGGACCATGACGGTTACGGTAAAATGCTTTTACTAACTTTTTACCTCAAACCTCCGGAAGCCGAAGAGGTGTTCAAAGCCTTAGAAGAGGGTATGCTAAACCTGGCTATCTGTCCCTGTGCTGCTGGCAGCTGGATGAACCACCAGGCAGGTTAATTCGTATTAAAAGAGATAGAGGGAATATATTTGGTCAATCAAGGGTATATGGAAGGAGCAGGCGGTAATGATCGAAAAAACAGTGAAAGAATCAAGGGCATTGATGTTTGCAGGAAGCAAGGGAGGATGTGGCTGCAGTTTTTTATCTTATACTATTGCCACTTATTTTGCGCGTGAAACACCAGGTAACGTTTTGCTTCTTGACCTTAATGCTGGTAAAAAAGATAGCAGGATTATCTTTAATACCCGGATGCAGAATGTCAGGGATATCGGCGATATTGATGACGTCCTGGACCAGCTTGATACAGGGATACTTAAAAAGCTTGTGGTCAATCTTGATAACAGCCTTAACATCATTCTTCCGCCGCTAAGGATAGAAAAAGGCGGGATCCTGTCTATCGACAATCTGGATAAGCTTATTGGTTGCCTCAAAGACCACTTTAATATAATATGCATAGACTTTCCATTCAGTCTTGCAGGTTATGGAATGTTCAGCAGCTATGGTTTCATAGATAAATTCATTTTCATCTCTCTTCCCGATCTTGTTTCAGTCAATAATCTCGGTAATATGATTGACACTTTAATCCCGGATAAACATTCTGTTGATTTTGACCTTGTAATTAATAAGTTTAACATCAGGCCTGCCATATCCCCAACAGGTTTGAATGGTATTCTCAGGAATCCGGTCAATGCTTTTATACCGTATGACCGTGATATAGAATTTTTAATGCTTAACAGGGGGCCGGATGCCATTTTCAATTACAATCTCAGGATTGTCAGGAACATACGTGAATTTTCACAGGAGATATATGAGGATATGAGATTATGAACTCTACAGGTCTTGAAGAAATGGAAGATTACCTGGGTAAAAAGGTCATGGTAAAAATAAAAGAGCTGTTACCCCGGTCTTATGATTTAAAGGACAGAAAGGAATTAATAAGGAAATATATAGAGGACCTGGTTGAAGAAGAAAAGATAATAATCGGCAGGGATAAGCTGGACCATATAAAGAGCAGCATCTGCGAGGATAGCCTGGGCTTCGGCCCCATAAGCATACTTGTGGAAGATAAAAGCATCACGGAAATAATGATAAATGATTACAACCTGGTATATATTGAGCAGGATGGGGTAATAAAAAAGACAGGTATAGCATTCAGGGACCGCATGCACCTGAAAAATATGGTTGATAAGATACTGTCCCCCCTCGGGTTAAGGATAGATGAAAGCTCACCGATGGTTGATGCGAGGCTTGAGGATGGGTCCAGGTTAAACGCAGTAATGCATCCGGTAAGCTATAATGGTATGGTTGTTACCATAAGAAAATTTAATGAAAATATGAAATCGGCCGTAGACCTGGTAAGCCACGGGACTTTTACACAGGAGATACTGGACTTTATTAAAACCTGTATAGAAAAAAAGGTCAATATCCTTGTAAGTGGCGGAACCTCAACAGGCAAGACTACTCTCCTTAATATAATATCGAATTTTATCCCCTCAGTTGAAAGAGTTATAACTATTGAGGAGACACTGGAGCTTGACCTGAAACTTCCCCATGTAGTGAGAATGGAGGGAAAGCCCCCGAATATTGAAGGAGCTAAAGGAATAAGTTTAAGGGATCTAACAAGAAACGCATTAAGGATGCGTCCGGACCGTATCATAATCGGGGAAATAAGGGGCGGGGAGGCACTGGACGTATTGCAGGCAATGAATACAGGACATGACGGCTCTCTATGCACAATACATGCAAATTCTCCCGGGGATGCTATTACAAGGCTCGAGACCATCCTGCTGATGCACAGTGCAAACCTGGATCCATCAACAGCGAGACGGATTATTGCTGCTTCGGTTGACTTGATAATCCAGCTTGCCAGGAGGAAAAATGGTATGAGGGTTGTGGAAAAGATAAGCGAGGTGTCCGCAGGAGAAAAGAATATCGGGCGGAATATGTTCATAGATATAAAAGACATATTCAGGTTGGAGGAAAACTGCAGGAACCTGGATGCTGGCAGGGACGGCATTAATAAGAACAGGATAACAGGCACAGGTTATTTGCCGGATTTTATCAAAGATTGAGGGAGAAGAATAGACGGAGGTCCTGAGGTCAGATGGTTGGCTGGAATTATTTAATTATAACCGTAGTTTCTTCATTATGCATTTATTTGTTGCTGCATGGGATAAGGGACATATTAGGCTGTACAGTCTGTAACATTCCCGGAATTTCAGGTAAAAGCGGGAAGGGATTTTTCAGGAAGTTAAAAATCCTGCAATTGACTGAAAAAAACAGGAGATTACTGCTGGCCATAATCTTCCTTTCCGTGAGTACGTTCCTTTACATTTGGTTCGGGAATATATTACTGGCTTTAATCGTAAGTGCTTCCGGTTTAATATTTATTGCCGACCTTTTCTCAGGGCTTGAGAACCGGCGGCTCATATTGCTGCACGGTCAGTTGATAGAACTAATAAACCATATTATCATAATGCTGAAAGCCGGGAGGACCATAAGATTTATCTTTGAAAATGCTGAAAATAAATTTCCCCGTCCGTTGAATTTATACCTGACATCCATGTCTTCTGAACTGAAATTGGGGAATTCTCTTTCCCGTAGCCTTGATATTTTTAAATTTGAGAGCAGGAGCAACGAAGTGGGTCTGCTGGCAGCTGCCATAAAAATAAACCAGGAAACCGGCGGTGACATTATTCATGTACTTAACAGTATTACTGAAAGCCTGATAAATGGCCTGAGATCAAAATCCAGGGCCAGGACCCTTAGCCTTCAGGGCAGGTTTTCTGCAAATATCATAGCCCTTTTCCCCGTGGTTGTGCTTGTATTGTTAAATATGTTTATAGGGGGAAGGATTGCGGATTTTTTTTCCAGCCGGCCAGGTTTATGGATGCTTATTTCTGGAGGCATCCTTCAGGTCGCCGGAATAATAATAATTAAACAAATCTTCAGGAATATAGTTTAGGTTGAAGATCATTATGACGAAGATGTATATAATCGCATATTTGTATTATTTTTATATATGTTTGGGGACTTTTTTCTTGATAGTTTCCAGCACGGACAATAAGACAAAGAAATATATATTTAAAAATTTTGGAAGGGATCAAGATAGGAGTACTGCCAGGGGCTCCCTAAAACACCTCAATAATTTATGTTACAGGATTGGAAGCAGTTTTAATAAGGTTTTTAATATCATGAAATGGAATAACCGGTACGAAACAGGGTTGATTCATAAAAAGCAGGACATGGGTTATCATGTGGATATGCTTACCGGTTACAGGATCCTTTCTACCCTGTTTTTTGGCATGACAGGAATTTGCCTCGGTCCCGGTATAATCCCTTCCCTGCTATCTGGCACTATCGGTGGGGTCCTCGGCTACTTGATACCTGTACTGGTTTTAAAAAGGTCCGGGTCTGAAAAAGCAAGAGTGATAGATGATGATCTACCGTATGTCATAGACCTGCTTACCATCGCCATGCTTGCCGGCCAGAACATTTATGGGGCTTTCAAGCTGCTTTCCTCGGAGTATGATGGAGCTGCCAGCAGGGAACTTGCCGGGTTTAACAGGGATATCGATCTTGGATTGGGAAAGGCAGGAGCATATGGAAATCTTGAGGCAAAAAAAATTTCAAAAGAATTTTCCGATCTTATATTTATTCTGACACAGGCAGAGCAGTATGGTTCTCCGCTAAATGAAATATTAAAGCAAAAGTCGCAACAGATAAGATTTAAAAACCAGGAATTGGCCGAAGAAAAAGCCAGGAAGATGTCCATCTATATAATGTTTCCCCTTGTTTTTTTAGTGCTGCCTTCATTTATTTTACTGGCAGGAGGTCCTTTGTTGTTCTCTTTAGGGACGGGCCTCTTCGGGTAAAGAAACCCTATTTTCTCCCCTGTGACTGGCTGCTGCCATCATGTTTTTCACCAGTGGAGCCAGGACTATTGCCTGCAGAGCCCGTATCTCCTGAATCATTTTTTTTATATCCGGAATCCCCATCAGTATTACCATTTTTGTAGTTTTTTCCATACCCGGTATCTCCCGGATATGTGCCTCCGTTACCTGAAGGGTCATTCCCGAATTTCTCCCTGTACCTGTTCCTGATCCTGTTAACAGAATCCAGGATATCTTTTTCATTGTTGGGATTAATTAAACCGTATCGGCTGCATAATCCATATTGTTCGTCAATATCTTCCAGGAGTTCTATAAGAAAAATTTCACTGGTGTTATCACCGGAACTGATAAGAAGGTCTGCTTCTTCAATACGGTTATTTAGAAATTGAAAATGCAGGTTCCCTTTTTTGCTCTCAGGGTAAACAAGAAGTTTAAAGTCCTCAAAGGTTCTTTTAAGCGGGTAAAGAGCCTGGCCGGGGATACTGTCCTGGGCGGCGAAAAGGGTACCTGAAAAAGAAAAAATTGCAAGCACAAGGATTGTAATAAATATCATGGCCGGTCTAAGCACCAATCTACGGACAGGATAGCCGGTCCTGTTCAGCTTCCCGGATTCTCCCGGAAGCGGGTGGTCAGGAGTGCCTTCCTTTTCTGCTCTTTTAATAACCCGGTCCAGGCACTTTTTAATAAGATTTTCATCAGGTTTTATTTTTTTTATTTCCTGGATATTTTTTATTGAATCAAGAAAGCCTGCAACCTCTTTACCATATTTACCGTATTTTTTTAAGCAGTATTCGATACCATGTCCCCTTTCAATTGAGGAAATGCATTTGTATATTATTCTTTCTATCCCGCTATTCATGTTTTTATTTCATCCTTTAGACCTGAAAGGGCCCTGAAAATAATACCCCTGAGGGTGGATTTTCTTTTGCCCGTGATTTCGGCAATGGTACCATAATCAAGGTCTTCAACAAATTTTAAAAAAAGTACATCTTTCTGGAGCGGGGTCAGGTTTGAAAGTCCCCGCAGCAGGTTAGGATTACCAAAAACCATTTCCTTTTTTAAAGAAGTGCTGTTTCTAATAAAAAGTTCAGTATCAGGTATGGCAGCGTTATATTCATCTATCGGTATATCATCTTTCATTTTTTTTACCTTCCGGTAATAATCTATAAATGTATTACCTGCTATTTTATAGATCCAGGCATTAAAAGTTGCTTTATTCAGTTTCACATGAGGCAGGTTTACATAAACTTTTATAAATACCTCACTTACAAGGTCCTCCGCAGCCTGCCTGTCCAGTGTCCTGAAATAGAGGAACCTGAATATTTTAGGCATATACAGATTGAATATTTTTTCAAACCATGCATTATCGCCACTTCTTTTAAATTCTTTTAAATAAGTGTCAATATTTTCCATTCATGTTATTAATTGATGCTGCTTGAATAATAACCTCCTGGTAAATTATATATGTTAAGATTCATTTTGGCACCTGTCCATCTTTTTTTTAAAGGAATTCTTGAAATAACAGGTAATGGTGCCCCAGTTCAACATGAGGTGAAATATGACAAGCGCTATTAATATAAGCGAGCTCCAATCATGGAAAAGACGCAGGGTACCCCTGCTGGAAAATTCAAGAAAGGAAGTTGCTGCCCTCAGGCCGCCGTGCGTACCATTACCTGAAGGACCGAATAACAGCGCGGCTCCCGTACCTGCACTTACAAGGCCTGCAACAAATAACAATATGTCTATAAAAAACTTTATTTTTATCTTTAATCTCATTTATTTTACCTCATTCCTGATTCTATTATTGTTTTCGTTTCTTTCCTGTTCCTTTAAAAACTGTTGTTTGCCTGGTCCGCATGAATTGCAATCAGCATACCCATACTGATATCCTTCGTTCTCCCTGATACAATTGTTTTCGCTGAACCTGTTTTGCTGTCCTTCGCAATCCTGTCCCGGATTACTGCATTCAGCAAGTCTTTCACATGATTGCAATTGATTGCGGTCCTGGCTGTTCTGTAAAAGCCCCGGATAGTTGCGGTCATCTCCTGAATCCAGCCTATTATTTTTTACAGAAGCATTGCTTCCATTAAGCAGGCTCCTGTAGTACTGCCGGCAACCGTACTCCGGCGTGGCAAGACTGCTGGCAGTGGAATGTGAAGCGGGCTTTTCCTTCCCGTAGGCGTATATGAGACCGAAAGCAGTGAGCGACAACACAGCAGTTATTATGATGCCCAGTATTATTTTTTTAGCCATATCAATACCAAATCCTTTCACTATGCCCAGGTTATAGATTGAACA
>JAFGDA010000050.1 GCA_016932375.1 Actinomycetota bacterium
ATAAACAATTTTATAAAATAAGGTGATAAGAGATATATTGGTAAAACAAATAAAAGACAGGGCGCTTTTAGAAGAAGGACAGGATTTCAAAAAACTGGTGGAGCTGCTCCCTGAAATAGTCGCGCTTACAGACGAAGAATTCAATATAATATTCATCAACAAATACGGGCTTAAAGTTACGGGCTATATCAAAAAAGATTTAGCAAAAGGCCTGAACCTGTTTGATATCATCAAAAAAGAAGATAGGGAAAAAGCCAAAAAGAATATTAAAAGGATTCTAAAAAAAGAAAAAACCGGGCTTAATGAATATACAATCTGTATAAAAGGCGGGGGCAGTTTGCATGTGCTGTCTAACAGCAATGTTATAGAAGACAGCAACGGGACTTTCCTCGGTTTAAGAATAGTGGCAATGGATCTTACCGAAAGAAAACTGGCAGAAGAAAAAATAATGGAAAGCGAAGCCAAATACAGATTCCTTGCAGAGAACGTCAATGATGTCATATTTATCCAGGACATGAATCACAGGATAACTTATGCGAGCCCCTCGGCTGCAAGGCTTTTTGGCTACAGAGAGTCTGATATTGGTAAAATAACCGTAAAAGACATAATGACTGAAGATTCATATAAAAAGTCTTCTTCCTCATATAATTATTGCATGCTACGTGCCCAAAAAGATAGTTTTCTGGATATTCCGCTTATGGAATATGAATATGTAAGAAAGGATAAATCGGTATTCTGGGGAGAGTTAAAGGTCAGTTTCCTTTATGATTCAGGAGGAAACCTCACCGGGTGCCTCGGTATCTTAAGGGATATTACCGAAAGAAAGAAATCAGAAGAAAAGTTAAGGTTCACCTCCTTTCATGACAGCCTGACCGGGCTTTTTAACAGGATGTATTTTGAAGAAGAACTGGCCAGGTTTGATACGGAAAGGCAGCTCCCAATAAGTATTATTATGGGTGATGTAAATGGTTTAAAGCTTGCCAATGATGCTTTCGGACATTTAAGGGGAGACCTTTATCTATGCAGTATTGCAAGAATTCTTGAAGAAAGCTGCAGAAAGGAAGATGTAATAGCCAGGTGGGGCGGAGATGAATTTGCCATAATACTGCCCCAGACAAAAAAGGAAGAAGCCTACAGGATTATAGAAAGGGTAAGGAGCGCAACCAGTAAAATAAAATTAGACGACCTGCCACTTAGCATATCACTGGGGGCATCGACAAAAGAGCATCCTGATGAGGACATTGATAATATAATAAAATCTGCTGAAAATAATATGTACAGCCGCAAATTGCTCGAAAGAAAAAGCATCTCAGGTTCAATCATAGCTGCCCTCGAAAGGGCTCTCTGGGAAAAAAGTCATGAAACAAAGGGGCATGCTGAGAGAATAAGAAAACTGGCAGTAAAACTCGGGAATTCCATTAATCTCTTCCAGGACA
The DNA here is from genome assembly GCA_016932375.1 of Actinomycetota bacterium. Taxonomy (GTDB): domain Bacteria; phylum Actinomycetota; class Humimicrobiia; order Humimicrobiales; family Humimicrobiaceae; genus JAFGDA01. The sequence continues at coordinate 1,437 of JAFGDA010000050.1, forward strand.
AGCTGGATGAGCTTGCCCTTCTTGCCAAACTGCATGACATAGGTAAAATAACAATACCCGAGAGCGTACTTAATAAGAATGATAAACTTACCGGGAAAGAGTGGGAGTTGATAAAGAAACACCCTGAGACCGGTTATAACATATGCTCTTCATCACCCCAGCTGGTGGCAATTTCGGAAGCCGTCCTTGCACATCACGAGTGGTGGAACGGATCCGGTTACCCCCTCGGGCTGAAAGGTAAAAACATCCCGATTACCTCGCGAATAATCTCCATAGCCGATTCTTATGATGTAATGGTCACTGGCAGGAATTACAGGAAACCCCTGAGCAAGAGTGAAGCTGTTGCACAGCTTAAGAAGTATTCAGGAATACAATTTGATCCCGTGCTGGCTAAAAAATTTATTGAAATCCTTGAAGAGGGCAATAAAAAAGGTAAACCGGGAACCCGGCTTAAAAAACACCTGAAAAAAAGCCGTATATTAAAAATCCGCCCTAAAAGCTTGAGCAAGGTTTGAGGATTATTTTCCAAAGAAATATTATTTTATCCATTTCCAGACTCTGGTATGTTCGATACCGCTTCGGTTTCCAAAAGAAACAGGGTCAAGAGTGACAACGACTTTTTTATAGTTATCCTTATTAAGTCCAGGATTGCCGATTACCTGTTATATTATCTATTGTCAATTACCTGCCGTTACACCAGGGATTTGCCGCTTTTTATCCTTTTTATAAGTTCAGGGATTACTTCGAACATATCCCCCACTATCCCGTAGTTTGCCACCTTGAATATGGGGGCGTTTGGATCCCTGTTTATGGCTATTATTATGTCGGATGTCTGCATCCCTGCCAGGTGCTGGATTGCACCTGATATACCGCAGGCAATGTATATCTTCGGGTTAACGGTTTTTCCGGTCTGGCCCACCTGGTGCGGGTATGATATCCAGCCTGAATCGACAGCGGCCCTTGAAGCGCCGACTACACCGCCCAGCGCATCGGCAAGCTCTTTTAGCATGACGAATTTTTCGCCACCTCCCAGGCCCCTGCCGCCGGATACTATGACATCATAATCGCTAATATTTATATTCTCACCCTTTTCGGTCTCCGTGCCCAGCATCCTGTATACGGTCCTGAACTTCCCGGGGTCTACGGATATTTTTACTATACGGCCGGCATAGCCACCTGCATCTCCGGACATCCTTTCTGCGGATATCTTTTTCTTTTC
>JAFGDA010000051.1 GCA_016932375.1 Actinomycetota bacterium
ATTGACTGGCTTTCAATGGCATATAATGTAGTCGAGGACAGCCTTTTTGATGCGATACACAGCAACCCGGGTTATGTTGGAATAATGGCCCCGCGCACCACCAATGTAAGATATATAACCGAAGACGTACCCATGAGCCTTGTTCCAACAGCCGAGTTCGGAAGGCTTCTTGAAGTTGAAACTCCGGTTATAGACTCCCTTATAAACATTGCCGATTCAATATTCAAGAAGGATTTCAGGAGCACGGGAAGAAACCTTAAGAGCCTCGGCCTTGAGGGCCTTGATCTTGAAAAAGTAAGAAAAATACTGATTAACGGCTGGTAGCAGGAGGTTAATATGAAAAAGATCCTGGGCGCCTGCATTGGAAGCTGCGTACATGTTGCAGGAATACTGAATTTTTTAAATCTGGCAGGACGGATCGGTTACAGGACAAAGTTTGCCGGTTCGGCAATGAGCATTGATGATTTAAAAAGCGAGTTTGACTCTTTCAAGCCGGATATACTGGCAGTAAGCTACAGGCTTTCTCCTGAAAGTATAACCCCGGTATTTAAGGAGCTAAAAGAAAAAATAACTTCCAGCCCGGAAGGCGGAAAGGCAAAATTTATTCTTGGCACAACAGGACCCGTGGCTAAAGTGGCCAGGGAAGCAAGGATCTTTGATAAAATATTTACAGGTGAAGAAAGCAGGGAAGACATAGAGGAATACCTGGGGAGTGAAAGAACCGCAGTTGACGGTAAAATCCCTCCCCAGGACCTGCTGGGAAGAATTTCGTTCAAGAAGCCTTTCCCGGTTATAAGGCATCATTTTGGCAGGCCTACAATGAAGGAAACAATAGAAGGCATTAAAAAAATCTCTTTAAGCGGTGTCCTTGATATAATTTCCATCGGGCCTGACCAGAATACGCAGGAGCATTTCTTCAACCCCCGGAAAATGAATCCATCACAGGATGGAGCAGGCGGGGTCCCGGTCAGGAGTGAAGAGGATTTCAAGAAATTATACCTTGCTTCAAGGACAGGCAATTATCCCCTGCTCAGGTGTTACAGTGGTACCAATGATATTGTAAGGATGGCCGAAGTGCTTCATGATAATATTAATAATGCATGGTGTGCCGTACCCCTGTGCTGGTATAACGAACTTGACAACAGGAGCAGCAGGAAGCTTACGGATTCTATCAGGGAAAACCAGTTTGTCATGAAATGGCACGCAGACAGGGGCATCCCGGTAGAAGTAAATGAATCACACCACTGGAGCCTGCGGTATGCACCGGACTCAATTGCAGTTGCAGCAGCGTTTCTTGCTGCCTTTAATGCTAAAAAGATGGGGGTGAAAACTTATATTTCCCAGTATATGTTTAATACCCCGCCAGAGACTTCTTTTAAAATGGACCTTGCAAAAATGCTTGCAAAAGTGGAGATGGTGGAGACCCTGCATGATGAAAATTTTACATCGCTGCGCCAGACCAGGACGGGACTTTACAGTTTTCCCACTGATTTCAATAAAGGAATGGGACAGCTTGCCTCCTCGACGCTCCTCCAGATGCAGCTTGATCCCGGGATTGTCCATGTAGTGGCTTTTTGTGAATCCGATCATGCAGCAAAACCTGGAGACATAATAGAGAGTACTAAGATAGCAGGAAAAGTAATAGAGAATTATATATATGGTTGCCCGGATATGAAGTCTGACAGTGAAGTGATTGAAAGAAAAAAACAATTGATCCATGATGCCTCACTTATTCTTGAAAAAATAAAGGGACTTGACAGGGAAGGTAGGTACAGTGATCCCCTTACATCACCCGGGATAATTTCAGAAGCCATTAAATTGGGCATACTTGATGCCCCTCATCTCTGCGGGATAAAGGCAGCCAGCGGGAAAATAATGACAGGTATCATTGACGGTAAAAATGTGGCAGTTGGGCCGGATTTGAAACCACTTGATGAGGAAGAAAGACTGGCAGGTATTGGAACGGCATAGATTTTACATTTTTGCATATTTATATTAATATTCAGTGCCTGAATATTAATAAATTAAAGGATCCAGCATGTTTGTTCCGGAAGACAAAAGCGCAACAATGAAACTGCCCTTCGGGTTCAGGGACATATTTCCGTCCGAAACATTCGAGAGGAATGCAATAAAGGAAACCATTTCCTGCATACTAAGAAGCTGGGGGTATGGAGAGGTAAAAACCCCTGTGCTTGAATATACAAGTAATATTTCAATAGGAGTTGGCAGGGAATGGAGAAACAAACTGGTAAATTTTTTTGATATAGACGGCAGCCTTGTGTCACTCAGGGCTGACATGACCATACCAATTGCAAGGCTTACAGGCATGAGGGTAAAAAAGAGCCAGCTTCCTGTGAGATTCTATTATTTTTCCGATTCTTTCCGCCAGACCGGTTTGCAGAAGGGGATAAAGAGAGTCTACAACCAGGCAGGTTTGGAATTTATAGGTTCCGGTAGTAATACCCTGGCAGATTCTGAAGTTCTTATAATACTTATCAGGATAATGGAAGCTCTCGGGCTTAAAGATTTTAGGATAGGTATAGGGCATGTTGACCTTATCGGGAGTTTGTGCCGTTGGATGAATCTTGATCCTGTACAAGAAGAAGAATTGAAGTCTGGACTTGTAAGGAAAAATTTCGTTGGAATGGAGAATCTTCTTTATAAGATTGACCGTAAAAAAACCGATACTTTTCTTGAAATTATACAGCCCGAACAGGATGGGGACAGGATGGGAGCCAGGATCAACCGCATAGGAAGTCCCGGAGCAGAAAAAAGCTATGAATATATCATTAAGGTGCAAAATATACTGGATAAATTCGGATATGGCAGGTACCTCATGTTTGATTTCAGCATAATAAGGGATTTTGATTATTATACAGGCCTTCTTTTTGAGGTCTATAATCCTAAGATAAACGGGATTGTCGGAAGTGGCGGCCGCTATGACGGGCTTATAAAAAAATTTGGGCTTGATGTGCCTGCCACCGGTTTTGCGCTTGATATTGACCTTCTTCACGGCGCCATGGGGGACATAAAGATAGATAGCAAGCCTAAAATCCTGCTTGCGGGATTCCGGGAAGAAGATTTTGAAAAAATAATTTCTGTTGCGGACAGATTGAGGGAAAAGGGTGCTTCTGTTGAGCTTGTATTGGAAAGAATAAGAAATTTAAAAAGCATGGCAGTAGAAAAGGGCATGGATTTAATAATTGAAAAAATCCCTGGCAGCATAAAAATCAAGGTTACCGATGTCAAAAAAAATTCTACAAAAATGGTTTTACTTGATTCATTTATTGAAGGGCTGGCATGATTGAGGAAATAATAAAAATTGCTGTTCCAAAGGGATATCTTTTTGAACAGTGCGTGGAGCTTCTGGAAAAAGCCGGTTTTAATATAAAACCCCTTGCTTCGAAAAAGAGGAAACTCTGCATAAAATCTGACAGTGATCCGGTAGAGTATATAATATCACGGCCCATGGATGTGCCTGTATATGTAGAGCATGGGGCATGTGATATAGGTTTTTCCGGAAAAGATGTGCTTATGGAAAAAGAAAGCAATGTATATGAGCTGCTTGACCTTAAAAATGGAAAATGCCGCCTGGTGCTCGCCACCCTGAAGGATGGTATAGAAGCAGTAAAAAATCACTACAGGCATTTTGGCTCCCTGAAAGTGGCGACGAGCTATCCCAACATAGCAAGCAGGTATTTTGAAAGTAAAGGTATGCAGGTGGAAATAATTAAGTTGTACGGTTCAGTAGAACTTGCCCCGGTTCTGGGAATTGCTGATGAGATACTTGATATAACATCAACAGGCAGGACAATGGAAGAGAACAATCTTGTTGAAATGGAAAACATAGCAGAATCAACCACAAGGCTTATTGCTAATCCTGCCAGCTACAGGGTAAAATATAGAAGTATCCGTGGTTTTGTTGATAAATTAAAAAAAGTCATTTAAATTTGATTTAAGAAATGGAAAGAAAAGCCAGAGTTGAAAGAAAAACAGGCGAAACCAGTATAACGCTTTTACTGGACCTTGATGGACAGGGCAGGATAGATATAGATACGCCCCTGCCGTTTTTTAACCATGTTCTTGAAAGTTTTGCGAGGCATGGAAAGTTTGGCCTGACAATAAAAGCAAGCGGGGATATAGAGGTTGGCAGCCACCACCTGGTGGAGGATACCGGAATATGCCTTGGCAAAGCTGTAAAAGAATGCCTTAAGGATAAAAAAGGTATTACAAGATTCGGTTTTATTATACTGCCAATGGATGATGCAGAGATAATACTTTCGCTTGATATTGGCGGGAGACCCTATCTAAGGTATGATGTCGACCTTGAGTATGAAGAGATAAATGGTCTTAAAACAACTGTGGTTGAGGAATTCTTCAGGGCTTTTACGGGCAACAGCTTCATAAACCTGCATATAAGGAAAAGTGCCGGGCTGGATTCGCACCACATAATAGAAGCCATATTCAAGGCTTTCGGTATTGCATTCCATAATGCCAGCAGGACGGATAACACTGACGGAATACCTTCAACAAAGGGTTTAATATAGTCCGTGTTGGCTGGTTTGGCTTTGGTATTTTTATCGTCCTGCTTAAAACCAATATTTTTTAAGGTTGGAAATGTATATTGCAATAGTGGATTATAATATGGGAAATATCAGCAGTGTAACGAATGCTTTTAAGAGGACAGGCGCTGAATTGAAGGTTACGTCGAAACCCGGGGTAATTAAAAATGCCTGCGGTATTGTGCTTCCCGGTGTCGGCGCGTTCCGGGATGCCATTGGTAATCTTGAAGAACTGGGCCTTACCGGCATAATCAAGGAAAGCCTCAAGACAAAACCTTTTCTCGGAATCTGTCTTGGAATGCAGCTTTTATTTGAATACAGCATGGAGAATGGCAAAAGTGAAGGTCTCGGGATATTAAAGGGTTATGTGGACAGGATAAATGCAGGTGTCAAGGTACCGCACATGGGCTGGAATTCCCTCGATATACGGAAGAAGGACAGCAGGGTCCTTGAAGGGATAACAGGGGAAGACTATTTTTACTTTGTTCATTCGTACCATGTAATACCCGCACAGCAGGATATAATAAGCAGTACGGCCTATTATGGGACAGGCATAGTATCAAGCATTGAGAAGGGCAACATATACGGTTTTCAATTCCATCCGGAAAAAAGCAGCCTGAGGGGGCAGGTGTTGATAAAAAATTTTTTAAAGTTAACGGAAGAGGCAAAATGATCGTTATACCGGCAATCGATATAATGGAAGGAAATGTTGTAAGGCTCACAAAGGGAGACTTTTCCACAAAAAAGGTATATTATGACGATCCCCTTAAGGCGGCCCTAAGATGGAAAGAATCAGGAGCGCAGTGGCTGCATATAATTGACCTTGATGGGGCAAAAACAGGAAAAGTGGCCAACCTGGGAATTGCTTCAATGATTAAAAATGAGCTGGGAATCAGGGTGCAATATGGAGGGGGTATCAGGAATAAAAACACCCTGAATGAAGTAATATCTTCAGGCATCGACAGGGCAATACTTGGAACAGGGGTACTGGAAGACGATGTATTTTTAAAAGAGTGCCTGGATATGCAGCTGTCCCGTATCATAATAAGCCTTGATTATGATAGAAAAGGCATAGTTTTTAAAAATGGCTGGCAGAGCAGCACCCGGATGGACATATTTGGTATTTTAAAAAAACTAAAAAAATCGGGCATGGAAAAAGTGATTATAACCGATATATCAAGAGACGGTACCATGAAAGGCGCAAATTTTACCTTTCTTAAAGAAATAATGCAATCCACCTCAATAAGGTTTATAGTTGCAGGAGGGATCAGGAGCCTTGACGATATAAGGATGTTAAAAAAAATTGAACATCCTGGTGTGGAAGGAGTCATTGTAGGCAAGGCACTTTATGAAGAACAGGCCGGTTTCGACCTGAAAGAAGCAATTAGGATCGGGGGAAAAGATGATAACCAAGAGAATTATACCCTGCCTGGATGTAAATAAAGGCAGGGTGGTAAAAGGCATTAGCTTTGTTAACCTTAAAGATGCGGGCGACCCTGTGGAGCTTGCAGCTTTTTATGACCGGGAAGGTGCCGACGAAATTGTTTTCCTGGATATTACCGCTTCACATGAAAAACGGAAGACAGTGATAGAGCTGGCAAGCAGGACCGCAGAAAAGGTATTTATTCCTTATACAATTGGTGGCGGGATCGGCACCGTAGAGGATATAAGGGAGCTTTTAAAGAGGGGAGCCGACAAGATTTCCATAAATACATCAGCCTTCAACAATCCTTCTCTTATTAAAGAGGCATCGAATATTTTTGGGAGCCAGTGCATAGTTGTTGCGATCGATGCAAAGCACAAAAGCAGAGGTTTCTGGGAGGCCTATTTAAATGGAGGAAGGACGCCTACAGGGGTCGATGCAGTCGAATGGGCGAAAAAGGCGGAAGAGCTTGGAGCCGGTGAGATCCTCCTGACAAGCATGGATAAAGACGGGACCAGGGACGGGTATGATATTGAGCTTACGAAGGCTGTTGCTTCTGCGGTCAATATACCTGTGATTGCTTCCGGGGGAGCGGGGAAACTGGAACACCTGGGTGATGTCATTAAATATGGTGATGCCGATGCGGTGCTGGTGGCTTCCATATTTCATTATGGCGAATATACCATAAAACAGGCCAAGGATTTTCTCAGGTCACAAGGCATTAACGTCAGGTATTGAAGATATGATAATATTAAAGATGATGACTGGTTAATTTGCGTGCTGCAGGTTTCAGTGCTTTTGTTTTATGCAGGATGAAAGGAATGAGTATAAAAATGGAAAAAGCAAACAGTCTTATTCCCGCGATTATACAGGATTATGAAAGCAGGGAAGTCCTTATGCTTGCTTACATGAACAGGAAATCTCTCTCTGAAAGCATAAGGAAGGGAACTACATGCTTCTGGAGCAGGTCAAGAAACAAGCTATGGAATAAGGGGGAGACATCAGGAAATTTCCAGAAGATAAGAGAGATCCGTTATGACTGTGACGGTGATGCGCTTCTTATACTGGTTGACCAGGAAGGTCCGGCATGCCATACAGGCAACAGGAGCTGTTTTTACAGAAAACTCAAAGACAACCCCCGACAGGCAGGCAAAAACCTGGTATTCAAGACAAGCATGGATTTAGGTTCCAGAATGGGAATACTTGACGGGATATACAGTGTGATTGAAAAAAGGATAGAAGGGCATGCACAGGGCTCTTATACGTTTTCACTTCATGAAAAGGGACTGGATGAGATCTTGAAAAAGGTTGGTGAAGAGACCATAGAAATCATACTGGCCTCAAAACACCAGAAAAAGAAGGATACCATATACGAAATTGCAGATCTTTTTTACCATTTGCTTGTATTGATGAAAGAAAAGAAAATTACTCCTGCCGACATTTCACTGGAGCTGGAGTCAAGGAGAAAATAAAGGAGGTTCCATTGGATAAGAAAAAGAGGATAGCTTTGATTACAAGCGGCGGGGATGCAAGCGGGATGAACGCTGCCATAAGGACCATTACAAGGTACGCTATTTTTAAGGGTATTGAGGTATATGGGTTTTATGAAGGGTACAAAGGGCTTATAAATAATAGTTTTACGGTGCTTGATTCAAATTCTGTAGGAGGGATCATCGACCGGGGCGGGACATTCCTTTATTCCGCAAGGTCCGAGAGGTTTAAATGCAGGGAAGGCCAGAAGGAAGCAATAGATAACCTTAATAAAAACGGCATAGATGCCCTTATCGTAATTGGAGGTGACGGTTCATTCAGGGGGGCACTTGAATTGCACCGGCAGGGAATCCAGGTGATAGGCATTCCTGCTACAATCGATAATGACATTCCGCATACGGATTATAGTATTGGTTTTGATACTGCCCTGAATGTAATCATTGACCTTATTTCAAAGATAAGGGATACAGCTTCTTCCCATGACCGTATTTTTGTAATTGAAGTGATGGGAAGGAATTCGGGGCTTATTGCAGTAAATACCGGAGTGGCCTGCGGGGCTGACTACGTGTTGATCCCGGAGCTCGATGTGGACCTTATAAAAATATCCGGGCAGATAAAAAACAACAGGGCCGGTAAAAGGCACACCCTGGTAATTGTTGCAGAAGGGGCAGCAAAAGCCAGCGATGTGGCTTCTTCAATAAGAATGCTTGTCGGAAGGGAAGTAAGGATCTCGGTGCTGGGCCACATTCAGAGGGGCGGTTCACCATCTGCCCTTGACAGGGTACTTGCTGCCCAGTTCGGGGAAAAATCAGTCGATCTCATCATAGAGGGGAAGAGGGGCCTCATGGTGGGAATCAATGCCATGAAGATAAGCACATCAAAATTTGAAGATGTTATTTCAGGTCAAAAAGAAATAAACAGGGAATTGTATGACCTGGCCCACATCCTTTCTCTTTGAAACATATATATGGAATACCTGCGTCCAAAATGTGCTTTAATGCTTGCCCGTAAATGGCTTTCGGGTACAATCAAACTGCCTCAAGCTAAGTCGGCAATACTTGAGAGCCATGCAGCCGCTCGTGAAGTGGCCGGAATTCCTGTTGCACAGGCATCAGCGAGAACAATAAGTCAAATGGGTCTGTAATTCCTGTTTCTACTACCCTTGTTTTTCGAAAACCATACTTTAGTTGGTTTTTCAATCAAAAATTCTTCTGAAAAATCTTTTACTCTATAATCCTCAATATTATCAGTATAGCTGTGAAAGTACATGTATTGCTGTAGTAAATATTTACCCGGTATTAGCTGAATATTTAAAAGTAACCCTAACCCCTACTGCACCCTTTCCGCCCTTCAGCCCACTTTCGCGCACTCATTGCTAAAGCAATGAAAAACCTTCGAAGTTTTTTACCGGAAGGGTGCGGCCACTCGGTTTCCCTCGCTTGCCGGGGAGCAGTCAGGCTTTCCCCCGGCCCCCGCTTTGTGCCTTCGCTTTTCCCCCTGGCCCCTTTTTAAGCTTAAGGCACTCCCTGCTGTTAATATAAAATTTACAGCTTACCACATTGACTTGCAGCTATTCTGTGATACAATATATCGGTAGTAAGTTTTACTTAATATCAGTGTTACTATATAGTGCTTGGAGGTGTGAATTTGGAAAACCTGACTGAAATGCTAAAGGGCATATTGGAGGGCTGTGTCCTTGAAATAATCAGCCGTAAGCAGACTTATGGCTACGAAATTACACGGCAACTAAACGCTCTCGGCTTTACCGATGTGGTAGATGGGACGGTCTACACAATCCTGATCCGGCTTGAAAAGAACAAACTTGTGGATATTGAAAAAAAGACATCCGATATGGGTCCGCCAAGAAAGTTTTTCGCCCTTAACGACACAGGGAGCGAGGAGCTTGGCCGGTTCTGGGAAAAATGGGAGTTTGTAGCGTCAAAAATTAACAAGTTGAAGAAAGGGGAAAAATAGATATGCTGGATATTTTTAAAAAAATGATTGGCGATAAAAAAGAATATAAAATGATGATGGCAAGAGTCGAAGCCATGCCCGAAGATTATCAATTCGTGTTCAAAAAGATCCAGCAATATATGTGGGGTTTCGCAGCTGGAGGTGGCATGGACATATTGAAACTCCAATACGATTTGATTGATCTGTTTGAGGCAGGTGTCGCGGAAGGTAAGCACGTGCTTGAAATCACAGGCGAGGATGTGGCAACATTCTGCGACGAGCTTCTTCGTAACGCAGAAACATACACAGAAAACCGTAAAGAAAAGCTCAACCGCGACATTATGAAAAAGCTCGTCAAATGATTAATAAGCTTATCTTACTGTCTTTATTTTTCGGCCCAGACCTATAAATAGTATTGCAGCAATTAATGCTGTTATGCTGCCAAAGAAAAAAGGAACCCTGACATTTATATAATTCCACATAACCCCTGCAATTAGAGATGAAAAAAAACTGCAAACCCCTATGCTTGTCTGGTAAATTCCAAAAGCAGTTCCAGATTTTTCCTGAGGCACAAGAAGCGATATGTATGCTTTTCCGATCCCTTCGGTCAGGGCCATATAAACTCCATATATAGGAAATAAAAACCATATAAAAAGACTTTTATCTATCAGGCCTAAAAATAAATAAACCAGGCTGAAAAGTAAAAACCCTAAAGATAGTATTTTTTTTGCACCAATTCTATCAACTATAATTCCTGCAGGAGTAGAAAATAAAGCATAGGTTAGATTAAAGATAACATAGGC
>JAFGDA010000007.1 GCA_016932375.1 Actinomycetota bacterium
AGCAATCCCAAGTACCTTGGTTTAAAAAAGTCCGGCGGTCAGTATGTTACTGCCGGTAATATCATTATCAGGCAGAGGGGTTCCAAATTCAAGCCGGGACAGAATGTTGGCGTGGGAAGAGACTACACTCTTTTTGCCATGGCAGACGGCAGGGTAGAGTTTGCCAGGGCAGGCAGGAACGGAAAAGTAGTAAATGTGATCACCTGACATAACCAGTAAAGCTCCGCGGGTTTTTAATGTAAAATCCTGAAGATATGCTATTCCTGTTTTTTATATGCATTTCATAAATTATACCTGCAGCAATTCCCAACTGCACGCGTTTTGGATGATTATTTAGATGCCTGCAACCAATAATTTGCTTTGGGTAACTCTATATTTTATGAATGATTAATTATACATTGCATTGATTCCGGGGTTATTATATTTTTAATTAGTATTATCTTTAACCAATTTTAAATTTTCAGGAACCCTGGAGATATTTTTATTTATCGTATTGTATATTAATTTTATATGGATTGATCAATGCAAGTCTCAAGTACTGCTACAAGGATAAGAAAAAATATAATAATAGTATTCGCATCCTTGCAGATAATGATGTTATCCATAGCAAGGAGCCTGGTAGGCCCGCTTGTACCGCTTATTTCCGGGGAGCTTGAAGTGGGGCTGGACTTTATAGGTTCTGCAATTTCCTTGAGTATTTTTGCCATGTTTTTTGCCTCACTGATAACCGGCAACCTCATAGAGCTGATTGGGTTAAAGAAAGTCTTTTTCTTAGGATTGGTGGTTAGCATTGCCGGCGTTATCATGCTTTATTTCTCATACTATTTTTCCGTGTTTATTATTGCATATTTTCTTCTGCAGATGGGTATAGGGATAGTTGTTGTAGGAAATCTTTCAATCGTAGGGAATCTCTATTCGGGGGCAAGAGCCTCAAGCCTTCTTAAAATTAATATGGGCAATACCGCCGCTTTTATCCTGGCCCCGCTACTTGCGAGCATATTTTTATTTCTAAATATCGGATGGCGCAACCTGTATATCTTCTGCTTTGTGTCCATAATAGGGTTGCTGATATGTCTCTGGAGGCTCAAGACCCCTGCAAAGATACGTGTGGAAAGTAATATAAAAACCCTTTTTAAGGCGAATAAAAGAATCATTTCCCATCCCGGTTTTGTCTTGTGCGGAATGATTGCCTTCTTTTATGTTCCGGTTATGAATACATTTTTTATGTGGTTTACCTCTTATTTCGAAAACATAAATATAGGTATAGACATAAGCTCCCTTTTTCTTTCCATATTCGGGCTGGCAATATTTGCAGGAATGATAATCAGGGATAGGATAATCAGGCATTTTAACGAAAAAAAGATCCTGCTTATTGGGTTTATAATGTCTTTTCTAACATTGATAGGGGTATGGCTTATGGATGACCTTATTCTTAAAAATATTTTTATATTCCTTTTTGGGATTGGCATTGCCGGGAATTTTTCCATTACTTTTTCCATCAGCTCGGGACTTTTCCCAGAATATGCAAATGCCGCTTCCGGCCTTATGCAGTCTTTTGCTACCCTCGGCCTGATAGTCTTCCAGTATCTTTCAGGGTATATGTCTGAATATTATTCCAAAAGCAGTGTTCTTTATATAAATATCGCAGTCCTGTTTGTTTTGATAATACTGACCCTTATCCTTATTTATCACAGGAAATTTAAAAGTGCTTAAACTGGACCACTGTACCTGCCCGTTTCTTTTCTTGACGCGAAATATCCTTGCTGTAATATCTAAATATCTTAAAAGATGGTAAGATTTTTATTAAATAAATACAGGAATTCGTAGAAATCAATATGGCGTCTTTTCTTGATGAAGCAAAGATAAATATAAAAGCCGGGTGTGGAGGGCGTGGTGCCCTTGCGTTTTTTCACCTTAAGGGAGGCGGAAAGAAAAAGATTGCATGCGGGGGCGATGGAGGCAGGGGTGGAAATGTAATAATCCGTTCATATGCCGGTATTAGCACACTTTATGGGTTCAAGAAAAAGGTTCATTTTAAAGCTGAAGACGGTGGACATGGAATGCCGAATAACCGTTCGGGCCGCAACGGTAATGACCTTGTAATAAAAGTCCCGGTAGGGACGGTGGTCAGGGACGATGAAGGGAACAGGATGGCGGATCTTGACCATGAAGGAAGCCAGGCAGTGGTAGCAGCAGGCGGGATAGGCGGAAGGGGGAATGCGTTTTTTATTTCCCAGTCGAGGAGATTCCCCGGTTTTGCGGAAAAAGGAGAGGAGACCAGGGAACGCTGGATAAGCCTTGAATTAAGATTAATGTCTGATGCTGCACTGGTAGGTTTTCCAAATGCCGGTAAATCCACAATCATATCAAAAATATCTGCTGCAAGACCTAAAATAGCTGATTACCCTTTTACAACATTGGTCCCTAATTTAGGTGTAGTAGTGTATGATGACGATGATTTTGTAGTTGCAGATATCCCTGGGCTAATGGAAGGGGCCCACACCGG
>JAFGDA010000052.1 GCA_016932375.1 Actinomycetota bacterium
ATTACCTTTATTTATATAATAAAAAAAAGATTATAGAAAAAGATTATAATATAAAAAAATGTTTAAAGCTATTTTACTGAAAATACTGTATTATCTATTCTTTACCGTAATAATAATATTTGCAGCAATTCTTTTCCTTAAAATCACTGATAACAACCTCTACTCTGGCTATCTTGCAGTATTTTTTGAAAAGATACTGGGCTTCTTCCAGGAGTAAGGTTGTTTCAGATATAGCCTTTCGACCTGTAAAAAAGGTTTTTTATTATATAGACCATGCCGCCAAGCAGGGCGTTAAAAAGTATAAATGACAGCATTATAAAAGAGAACAGGGTTGCGCTGCCTTCACCGATACCAAAATTTTTCAGTGCGAATACAAGTGCATTTTCCCGTATGCCTATCCCCCCAATTGTTATTGGCACAGCTGCTGCCAGTGAGGCAAATGGTACGATATAGATAAAATGATAGTATAAAAGTCCCAGGCCCATTGATATGGAAACAAAGTAATGTGATATTATTAATAATGACTGAAGTAAAAAACTGTACAGGAGACTTATTATCATATAGTTTTTCTTCTTCCAGTAGTAAATCAGGGCATCATGAAATGACCTTAAGCCCGGCCGCAGGCGGGAAAAAACCTTGAATTTCCTTAGCAGGACATCTATCTTAAAAAACCTCGGCCTGAAGAGCACTGCAAAAAACAGGGTAACGATAATAAGTACTATCCCCAGCCCGAGGAGCGTATTCCTGGCCAGATAACGGTATGTTCCAAAAACAAATGAAAAAACCAGAAATATTATCCCGCTCACCATTCCCATTATCCTCTCCATGACCACAGCAGATATGTTCTGGCTGACCGGGACATGCCTGTTTTTATAAACATCGTAGACCCTGTAAAAGTCACCGCCCACACCTGTCGGCAGTAGGTTATTGTAAAAAAACCCTATAAAGGCGGACTGGAGAAGAAAGGCAAAAGAGATGCTGTGGCCGTGCGCCTTAAGAAGTATGCCCCAGCGGAGAGGAATTATTGCTATTCCAATAGTATAAAAAAACAATCCCATAATGAGAAAGTATATATTTATACTCTTTAGGGTATGCAGGATGATTCCGAAATTACCCCTGTTTTTAAGAATAAGGAAAACAAGGAGCGCTGCGCTTACAAGCACCCTTATCACATTTATTAGTTTCCTCTTCATTTCCTGTCCTGCCTGTGGTATCCATCCAGGAAATCCTTTAAAGCTGCCTTCCAGTCCCGCATATGGCAGATACCCAATTTTTCGAGGTTTGCATTCTCAAGGACAGAAAATGCGGGCCTTTTTGCATCCCTGTTGAGCCGGGCGCTTTCCACAGGGACAACCTCGATATCCATATCAAGATCGCGGAAAATCTCCCTGCTGAAAGAATACCATGTGCACATGCCGTTATTGGTTGCATGATATGTCCCGTATTTTTTTGAATCCAGCAATCTATAAAGACAATTTGCAAGGTCCAGGCTGTATGTAGGCGTGCATACCTGGTCATTCACCACCTCGAGCCTGCCATTCTTCTTTGAACTGGCTATAATTGTTTCGACAAAATTCCTGCCGTAACTGCTGTAAATGCCAGTGGTCCTGACTATATAATATTTCCCAAGGATTTCCCTGACCACAGCCTCCCCTGCAAGTTTCGATTTTCCGTATATGCTTAAAGGCGCAGGTTCGTCATATTCAAGATAGGGTGCCTTCTTGCTGCCGTCAAATACATAATCCGTACTTAGATAAATCATTTCAGAGCCGGTCCTGCGTGCTGCTTCTGCAATATTTCTTGTCCCTGTCCCGTTTATCAGGAATGCTTTATCGCTGTTTCTTTCACACCCATCCACATCCGTATATGCCGCGCAATGAATAACCGCATCAGGCTTTATGTCCTTGAATGTGCTAAAAACAGCTTTCCGGTCAGTGATGTCCATATCCATATCAAATCCATATACTTCATGCATGGGTGGAGAGGTGTTTATTAATTCCATTCCCATCTGGCCCTTGCTTCCTGTAATCAGTAACTTCATCCCCACTATCCCCGATCCTTTCACTTACATATCCGTCCTAACTGTAATATTCCTTCTTTAGAGCCGGCCCTGAAATATAAAAAGCGCTGTTCCTGGCGGTAATGTTTTTTATATGGCATATTGATTATTTTTAAATTCAGGCTCTTTGTTCAGGGAATAATATGGCTCCGTTTAAACCAGCTAACAGTAAACCCATTTTCCCGGCCATTATTGCTTTTTTAGATAATTCGAAACAAATCCGGCAGTTTTCCCTGGACCGCTGTGGAAAAGGTGGTAAAAAAACCGCCGCATAAGATAACCGCCACCGGATGAAGGCTCCCCTTTTCTTATTACGGGACCGATACCGCTTCCACTATCTTCTATTTCTTCCGGGTCCTTTTCCCTTTGCCTGTATGCACTCGGATATGGATCCCTGCAGAACGCAAGTACCGGCTGGCATACTTTCTCCCAGGTAAAATCTCCCGCAATCTTTTCTATGTTTGATTTGCAACCCTGGTAAAACTCCCTGTCCCGTGCCATCCTCAGGATAGCTCCGGCAATACCATCCACGCTTCCGTTTTTAACTATAATACCGAGCCCTTTTTTCTCTATCATATCGCTCAGCGAGTCCCCTGCAGTGGATATTATGGGAAGCCCGGTCCAGAAATAATCCAGTATCCTTGTCCTGAAGGAAAACCTCGTCTCAATATGCTCCGGGTAAGTTATTATACCCACATCGGATTCAAGCAGGTAATCCTGCCTGCTGTTATAATCTATCCATCCAAAATTAAAGAATATGTTTTTATCAAAAAGCCCTAACTTTTTGGCCAGGCTTACCGATTCATTTACAAGGCGGAGCTCCCTTACCTCCGGATTCGGGTGTTTTACCCCCATAAAGAAAAGCTTAATATCACTTCTTTCTTTTACCACAAGGTCCATCGCTCTTATCAGGGCCAGCGGGTCAAACCAGTTGTAAATCCCTCCGCCCCAGATAATTACAAAATCGTCCTTTTCTATACCGTTTATCCTGCCTTTGAGCACCTCCCCGGTATGAATGGGCCTATTTTCCGGAAGCCCGAAAGGGACTACATCTATGGTTTTCCTTAAAGTCGGGTCCTGGTCATAGGCATAGGGATTTACCCTGTTAAGGGCGGAAAGCATCCCGAGCCAGAAATCCCTCTGCCTTTCCGAAGCACATATGAAAAAATCGCCGTAATAGAATTGCTCATTAAAAATGCCGTAAATGGACCTGTGGATATCCATCCTCTTCTTTATCGGCTCATTTTCGTATTCCACGAGCGTTGCGAGGTTATACGGGTCATAAATATCGATTATAAGATATTTGCCCGAATCCTTGATGCTCCTGTATTTGGCAAAGGTCATTCCCCCGCACAGTATTATGGCTGCTTTCTTTATAATCTCCCTGAGCTCGATATTGTTTGAAAAAGAGACAATTTCAAAGTCCTGTTCCGGCATATCCAGTTTATTGGGGACCGCAAGGGTCACATCCATATGCTGTGAAAGAACCCGGGCAAAATTCCAGACCCTGATAGCAGGTCCGGCCATTTGCTGTGTGACTATTTCACTGGATATTATAAGAAGCTTCCTGTTTATGTCCTTTTTAAAAACATCATAAATACCGAGCCCGCTAAGAATGCCTATCTGGTTCTCCTGGTATTGCTGGTCGCCTGTAACTGAGAGGAACTGCCCCTTGAAATAGGAGAATAGAGTCTTGTCATCCCTCCTGCGCCTGCCCTGTATCCTTCGCCTTTTTTCAAGCAGGCCGGGCATCTCATCAAGGAAATTCCTGACGGCCATTATCGAGCTTAAGGGCTCCTTTGTAACAGGAGGTATCTCAGGTTCCTTTTCTTCCACTCCTGAAGTCCCGCTAAGATCATAATAGCTCTTATAGTCAAAATCAAAATCCACAAAAACCCTGTTAAAGATATTCAGGAGGGTCCCCGAGAATAATCTTGCAAGATTATCTTCATCATAATTCTTAAAGACCGAATAAAGTGAGTTCCTCTCCTTCAAGAACCTCAGCTTATCTTCACTGAATATCTTTGAAGTCCCGTGATGATGGTGATAGACGATTGATCCAGGTGCAAAAACCACCTTATAACCCAGTACCCAGAGTCTCCATCCCAGGTCCACATCCTCATAATAGGCAAAGAAATCCTCATCAAATCCACCGGCCTCAAGAAAGATATCACGCTTTATAAGCATTGCCCCGCCGTTTACGAAAGGCAGGTATTTGTAGTAATCATGTTTGTCTTCCTTAACGCCGACCCCGTAGTCTATCTGGAAGCCTTTGCCCTCAAAATTTATCATGCCTCCCACAAAATCAAGACTCTGCCCATCCATAGAGAGCACTTTCGACCCGGACGCTACAACATCTGCGCTTCCGTAGACTGGCTTTAATAGCTCAATCAACCACTCCCTGTCAACCTTGGTGTCATTATTAAGGAAAGCCATATACTCGCCGCCTGCAGCTTTTGC
>JAFGDA010000053.1 GCA_016932375.1 Actinomycetota bacterium
CTTTTTTTATTTCTTCTATAATTCCGGTATTATAAATCCTTTTACTCTTATTCTCAGTTATTTAAATAATATAAAAAACCTTACAATTTCGCTTGATTTAAAATCCATTCCCTGGGCATTTTACCTTTCTTTATATAATTGTATAAATTTATTTTTAAATTTATGCTCTACCGAGTAATCAGGGGAACCCAAACCAGACTTAATCAAATAAGAGTTAATGAATATTTTATTTTTTAGATTTTATCATTTCCCGCAGGAACCGCTAATCATTGTATAACCACTGGATTTTTTATCAGTATCACCGTCTTCTTTAACCTCCATGTCTTCTCCATTTTCACTTCCGTTGTCAGCTTCTTTTTTATCATCTTTTAAAAGACCAGAGTCCTCATTTCCTTCTTGTGTCTCTTCTTTACCATTACCAGGACCTACAACAGAAATATCTTCAGGGTTTCCTGTATTTACAGCATTACCCGGAATGCTCTCAATTTCACCTCCAAAAATAGCCGTTATATAAAAATCGTAATCGGTACTCCCTATTACGATCTGGTATTCGGTACTGGCAGTCCTTTCTATCTAATCTCCGTTTCTGTATACCACAAACTGAATAATTGTATTCCCTGTATCAGGTACCTCCCAGGCAAGACTGATCGCTCTATCTGCTCCAGCATCTGTAAATCCTGTAATATAAAGATTTTGGGGCGGAGGATATTTTATTTCGCTTACTTCTACTCCCCGGCTGCAGGAAGTAACCATAAAAATAAGGCTTGCTACAAATAGAATAAGGGCAAATTTAAACCTCTATCTCAATCTCTACTCTTCTGTTTAACCTGCCGGCCTCCTCGCGGAAGTTTCCTTCAGCATCGACATCGGGGACTTTCAGTTCTGTATCCCCAAGGCCCTTAACAAGAAATTCCCAACCTTCTATGCCATCATCCTGAGCCCAGGCCTCAAACCAGTCTTTTACTGCAGTGGCCCTTTCAAGGGATAACTGCATGTTAGAGTCTGCATCGCCCCTGCTGTCTGTATGGCCTATAAAGGTTATGGTTGCATTGTCAAGAACCGCATCTAAATTTTGCGCAAATTCTACAAGTACTTCATCTGCGCCGGCCTTAAGTTCCGAACTGCCGGTATCAAATAGTACATCACTGGGCAGCGGTGGCAGCTCTTTTATATCAATTTCAGGTTCTGGAAGTGGCTTTGCTCCGGGAAGGCACCATAACTCCAGAGGTCCGTCATTTCGAACCAAAGCCAAATGACCTCCGTCTGGTGTAAAGGTAAGTGCCCTTGTTCCACTGGTAGTTCCTTCTAAGGTCTGGTCCAGGGTATAGAGAAGTGTTCCGGTAGAGACATCCCATACAGTGGTCGCAAGGTGTATAGAAGCTACTGCAATGAGGCTTCCGTCCGGCGAAAAGGCTATATCAATGGGCATTTTTTCAATTTCAAGATCTGAAATTTTTGTAGAACCATCAACAGTCCACAGGCGCACCTTATCATTAAAATCCTCTTTTATTATTCCTGCCATAATTTCTTCGTCCGGAGAAAATTTAAATGCATGCTTCGTACTTCCCACCAGTGTATTTAGCTCAACTATAGAGGTTATCTGCTTCTGGTCTACATTCCATATATTTACAGTTGCCTCATCAGACCAGTGAAGAGCTGCTAAAAGACTGCCTGATGGATGATAATCAATTGTCCATATATAGCCAGGTTTGCCAGTCTCCGGTGCTTCAAGCTCAGCTATCTGATCACCACTCTCAATATCCCAGATCCATACCAGTCCATCCCGGTTTGCAGTGGCTACATGTTTTCCATCCGGAGAAAATGACAGCCTGTTATCATAACCGGTGTGAAGCTGGAAAAGCTCAGTACCGTTTTCAGCATCTATTAAAGATACACCACCTGTTGCGGTTCCAATTCCCATCACCGACCCGTCAGGGGAGAAATCCATATCATCTACAGAATGGCGGTGAGTTGTGATGGCATCTACAAGAGCACCATCATACAGAAGATGAGTATAGGTGGTAAGATAAGATCCCACAGTTAGAGTTTGCCCATCAGGCGATACGTCTATAGACTGAAGCTTAAAATCCTGATCTTCATGTTTAAAAACCCAAAGAAGTTCAGGTTCTTCATCAACTGCTGTCTCCTCTGTCTCTTCAACTTCCTCTGTCTCTTCAATTTCCTCTATCTCTTCGATTTCCTCTGCCTCCTGGGTAGATGTTTCTTCTGTAACCTCAGGTTCGTTTGCTGTGGATTTTTCCTCAACCGGTTCTGCAGTTTGCTCAGGTTCCCCCGATCCGCAGGCTGGCAAAAATGACAGCACAAGTGCAAATACTAATAAAGGCATTATGATTTTTAAAATTTTCATCTTTCCCTCCTGAAGTAAGTAATAATGTTTGATTAAAAAAATCCTGGACAAATAATTATAAACTCAAAAGATTTGAATATGATAATGGCAAAAATAGTAAAGTGACCGATTTAAAAAAGGTAATAATCCCGTTCTTTTTAAAACCTCTTAGAGCCAGAGTAGCGGTATTTTGAGTTGACATCATGTACATTTATAGATAGTGAAAGTCTACAATGTTTTCAACCTGAACTCTTACTGCTGCTTTCTAAACTTATTTGGTTTTTCAAAGAACAAAAATATTTTTTATGAAATTAGTAATGGATTATAACATAATAATTTTATTTTAGCAGGTTCATTGAATAATCATTAAATAATCTTAAAATTATATGCCCGCCCATTTAAAGAATTGTTTAAATCAGTTTCCAGAGCATCACTACTGTTTAAATATTTGATTTTTAGATGCCATTGTATAGCAGCAAGTTATGGTACCAACGCAGGTAAATATTTATTAATTATTTTTATATAATTTTATAGTTAGCTAACATCACAGAAGTTAAAATGCCACTTAAAGGCTATTTTTTAAATGTAAAGCAGATTCAAGAGTGCTGGGTGCCATTCGTTTTTCGGTTTTTTTGTTGGGGTTAGCCTGTAAGCCGGGTTCTGTACTATCCATGCTCATCACATAAATAGCGGTAGTCATCTATCTAGGGCAGACATTACTATCTGCCTCAAGCGGTCCAACCCGGAAGAAGGGCGGGTAACCCTATATCTTCCCTATTTGGCCTTGCTCCGGATGCGGTTTACCAGGCCAGCCTGTCACCAGGCTGCCGGTGAGCTCTTACCTCACCATTTCACCCTTACCGGCAAAAGCCGGCGGTATATTTTCTGTTGCACTTGCGCTGGGACCGGAATTTACGCCGGTCCCGCTGGGCGTTACCCAGCATCCTACCCTGTGGAGCCCGGACTTTCCTCGTGGACCTTCCGGCCCACGCGACTACCCGGCTAACCCCACTATATTATACCCTAATCACTGACAGTTCCAAAATTTATTCCGGACTCTCCATCATAGCTGAATTCTTTTCTATCAAGGGCAATATTTACCAGCCTGTCCGCTTCCCTGTTTTGCTCCCTCGGGACCAGGCGTAAATCGACCAGTTTGTATCTTGCCAGCTTTTCGGAAATCCTCAAGAATATTTCCAGTATCTTCTTATCCTTTATCTTCCAGATCTTCTTTAACTGATTATGGACAAGCATGCTATCGGTAAAGAGCACTATTTTTTCTACACCGAACTTCTGGACGATATCCAGTATCCTGTCAAGCGACATGTATTCGGCAACATTGTTTGTATGCTTTCCTATAAATTCACTGTGTTCAAGGATCTTTTCGCCATCCCTGTTGTAGACAACTGCCCCGATGGCTGAAGGTCCGGGATTTCCCCGGGAGCCGCCGTCAAAAAACACTTTTATATATCCTTGTGAATCGGGCATTTATCCAAGCTCCTTTATTATCTTATCGATTTCCTCCCTGAAAATGATAAGGATACGCCCGCATAAAGGGCACCTGTAGACCTCATCGAAATCAATAATCTTTTCGGCATCTTTCGAAGATATCTCCATATTGCATACACTGCAGAAATTATCTTTCAGGACAGATACCGCAATGCCTCCTTTTTTAGGTTTTAGCCTGCGGTATTCGGAAAGATATTCCTCCGGTATCCTTGATTGTACATCTTCCCTTCTCTTATTAAGTCCTTCAATATGGTTTCCAATAACCTCCAGCTTTTCTTCTATCTCACCTTTAATCCTGTGTAACAATGCTTCTTCCCGTTCAGCTTTTGCCCTGGTTTCCTTAATTTTTGGGTCATCTTCATCCTGCTGTTCCATTATCTCCAGTATCTCGTCCTCAAGTTTTGAATTATTCCTTTTTAATGCCTCTATCTCCTCCTGGTAGTTTCTCATCTCCTTTGAATCCCTGATGGTCCCGCTGAAAAGCTTTTTCTCATCAGCCTTTATCCTGGCGGTCTGCATATCAAGAGTATCTTCAAGCTTTTTTTTCCTGGACTCAAGGTCATGATAGCTTTTTTCAAGCTCTTCCAGTTCTGTCCCTGTGCTTTCAAGAACCTTTTCTGCCTGTGTGAGCTCCCTGCTGTTTTTCGCAGCTTCCATTTCGGAATTACCTGCCGAAATGGCATTTTCTATGGACTGGAGTTCCACAAGGTCCACCACATTCATTTTTTTTTCAGCCAATATAATACCTCCAGGGCGTGAAACCCGCTATATTTTTTAATATTTCGATATCTATTTCATTCTCTTTAAAATAATGCTCAAGGATATTGCACATACCTGAGGGTGCCCATTTTTCACTTGTCCCGTGCCCTATCATCACAACAGTCTTTCCGGATTCCGATATCTCAAGCGCGCTATGATACCCGATCTCACCGACAACGACCAGGTCGCAATCCAGCGAGGCAAGCATGATTGTAAGGGAATTTGCGCTTCCATTTACTACTGCGACCTTTTTAACTGCATTTTTTAAGGAATCTTCCTTTTTCTGGGAAATCCAGGCAACGGCATCCAGTCCAAAAAGGTTTTTCAAATTTTTTAAAAATTCTTCAACTGTCATGATTCCGGTAACCTTTCCTATCCTCCCTGTACCTGTACCTTCAAATTTTGTCTCAAGGGGATATATATCATAAGCCACCTCTTCATAGGGGTGGACTTTTATTACTGAATCTATAAGGTCCTGCAGGTCTTCCGGGTTTACAATACACTCAATCCTTACCTCTTCTGCATGGCTTAAATTCCCTATTTTTCCTTTATGGGGACTGGCACCTTCAAGAGGCCTGAATGTCCCGAACCCTTTGAGATTAAAAGTGCAGCAGTCATATTTTCCGTACCTTCCTCCCCCGGCACCGCAAATGGCTTCCCTTACCTTTTCCCCGGCTTCAGGTGGTACAAACACCACAAACTTGCACCAGCTGCAGGAAGCGGGGTCTATGGGCACATTGTCTTTCAGGCCCATCTTTTCAACGATAAGGTCATTTAAACCCCCGGGCATAATATCATAATTGGTATGGGCACTATAAACTGCTATATTTTCACGTACAAGCCTTAAGACTTTTTTCTGTACAGGTCCTGTATCGGTCAAATTGTTAATCGGATCGAATATCAGGGGGTGATGGGAAATTATAAGGTGGGCTTTTTTCCTTATGGCTTCCTCCAGCACTTCATCATCGATATCGAGGGTCACCATTATCCTTTCAATCCCCGAATCAAGGTCGCCTATCTGCAGGCCTACCCTGTCCCATTTTAGCGCAATACTTTCACGAAAAACTTTTTTAAGATGAGTTATGAGGTTCCTTAAAATCATATCCGAATCTGCCAGTTAAATAATTATTAAAAAAATATAACACCGGCTTCAGGAGCCGCTATATCCCGGTTTTATAGCCCAATTACGGCAGGAAAAGCCGTGCTTCCATACTTTAGAGCAATATTGTCAGAATAAATATTATAATATTTACATTCAAATAAAAAGGGATTACC
>JAFGDA010000054.1 GCA_016932375.1 Actinomycetota bacterium
CTTAACCGGATGGAAAAAGTGCTGGATGAAAGCCATAATCATGATATTGAAGTGATAAAAAAGAGGCTCTTAGATGAAGCCAAAAAGATAGAAGATGAAGATCTTAAGATTAACTACATGATAGGGGAAAGCGGGTTTGGGATTTTCAGCGCCAGTTCAGGACTTAAAATCCTTACCCATTGCAATGCGGGAGCACTTGCTACTTCCGGTTACGGTACGGCGCTGGCGGTAATAAGAAGCCTCCACCGCAGGAAAAAAGTAAAGGAAGTCATAGTTGATGAAACCAGGCCTTTCCTGCAGGGGGCAAGGCTTACTGCCTGGGAGCTTTACCAGGAAAAAATCCCGTTTTATGTCATAACCGATAACATGTCAGGTTATTTCATGTCTAAAGGGGAAGTGGATGCAGTCATAGTGGGGGCAGACCGTATAGCTGCCAATGGAGACAGCGCAAACAAGATTGGGACATTGAGCCTTTCCATAATTGCGGGATTTTTCAATATTCCTTTTTATGTTGCGGCACCCATATCGACTATTGACTTTGACACTAAAAGCGGTGATATGATCCCCATAGAGGAGAGAAACGAAAGCGAGATAAGGGAGATATCCGGAAAGACTGTTATTCCCGGATACATGCCGGTAAGGAATCCTGCATTTGATGTTACACCATATGGCAATATTACCGCTATAATAACAGAAGAGGGCGTGATAAGACCGCCTTTTCATAAAAATATGGACAGGATTTTGAAAGTTAATAAAGTAAATCTTAAAAAATAGCCCTGGAAGGGCAACTTTATCCTGCTGTCGTTCCCGGGTGGTACCTGATAAAAATTTATATAAATGAATATGGGGAATAAATGACAGAGGTGAGAACTATGGCAGCAAAAAAAGCAATGGTACTTGCAGCAGGGCTTGGGACAAGATTAAGGCCCCTGACCGATCTTATCTCCAAACCGATGGCGCCTATCTGCAACCGGCCGGTAATGGAACACATAATAAGGCTTCTCGCCCGCCATGATTTCAAGGATATAGTCTGCAATCTTCACTGGTTTCCTGAAGATATAAAAAATTATTTTGGCGACGGGTCCAGGTGGGGAGTAAAAATCGTTTATTCTTATGAGGAAGAACTTCTTGGCACTGCAGGCGGAGTAAAGAATGTGCAGGATTTTTTTGAAGGAAATAATTTCCTGGTTATATCAGGGGATGCCCTTACGGATATGGATTTAAGCAATGCTTATGATTTCCATATTAAAAAAGGCGGGAAAGCCACTCTTATCCTTACCGAGGTGGATGATACATCCCAGTATGGTGTAGTAATACTGGATAAGGACGGAAGGATCAGCGGGTTCCAGGAAAAACCTTTGAGCGGTGAGGCCAGGTCAAATCTTGCCAATAGCGGCATCTATTTTTTCGAGCCTGATATTTTTCAGTACATGCCTCCAAGGGGCCAGTTTTACGATTTTGGAAAGAACCTTTTCCCCGACCTGCTTGAGAAAAATATTCCTTATTTCGGATACAGGCACAGCGAATACTGGAATGATGTAGGCAGCCTGGATGAGTACCAGCAGGGAAATTTCGATGCACTGGAAGGAAAAGTAAAGGTGGATATACCCGGGAAAAAGATAAGGGAGGGGGTATGGATAGGCAGGAACTGTAAAATAGAGGAAGGCGTAATCATAATTCCTCCCGTATGTATTGGTGACAACTGCACCATTAAGTCAGGGGCCAAACTTTTTGGTCCGATCATCCTTGGGAACAATACAATGGTGGATGAAAGGGCTATACTATACAGGGGCATCAAATGGGGAAGCGGATATATAGGTAAAGACGCCTCGCTGATCGGGGCAATAATAGGTTATAATACAGAAATAAAGGACAAGGCATCTGTTCTTGAGAGGGCTGTAATAGGATCAAGAAGCATAGTAAAAGACGGGATAAAAATACACCCGAGTGTTAAAATAATGTCAAATGAAGTTATAGAAATAGACCGGAAAGCCGGGGAAGAAGAGCAGGATTCCTGAATTTATAAACTTTTTTAAGTTTCCGGAATTGTAAAAAGTTGCGTCAATCTACAATAACTGATTTTTTTAAGGATATCATAATACCGCCCCTGTGTGCTGTGTGCGGAAAGCTAAGCCATGAAATTGTTTGCAGCAGCTGCAGGGCTGCCATAGAGACTGTTGATTCGCCAATATGCATAAGATGCGGCAGTCCTGTGCCGGGATCGGTACAAAATGTGGAAAACTGCAGCCAGTGCAGGGACCAGGGTTATGCATTTTACAGGCACCGCAGTTTTTCCCTGTATCGTGGAAATATGAAAAGGCTGATACAGGGGTTTAAATATGACAGGGTTTATGAAATCGGCAAACTCCTGGCAAATTTTTTATATGAGGCTTATCTAAAATATTATCATGGATATATGGTAGACTATATTTATATTGTCCCGGGCAGGCATATTGAGCTGCTTGCTGAAAGACTGTCATCACTTTCCGGTATCCCTTTTGTGGACAATATCATAAAAATCAGGGACATATACAGACAGCAGGGCCTGGGTTATTATCAGAGAAGGGAAAATGTCAGGGAATCATTTAAAATCAGGGATTGTCTTGCTGCTTCAGGAAGGAATATACTGTTAATCGATGACGTATGGACCACAGGCAGCACATTGAAGGAAATATGCAGGGTGCTTTCGGAAAGCAATACCGGGAAAATATTCATATTGACTCTGGCAAGGGGGAACTGATTGGAAAAAGAAACAGGCAAGGTATTATGGTTCAGCCCTGAAAAGGGTTTTGGATTTATAAAGCATCCTGATAAAAAAATAGATATGGTGTTTGTAAGCTACAGCAACATTGAATCGGATGGGTTTAAAACCCTTAAGAAGGGGCAGAATGTAATTTTCGAGCTTTCAATGGACAAACGCGGTTACTTTGCAAAAAATGTGGAGTTGTTGTAAATTATTATATCCTTAATGTTTGGAATTAAAATAAACAGGATTTTTAGATCAAATTAAAGTTAAAAATTGATAAAACCGGAATAGAATATTTAACAGGATTGTCGGAGGTGTACATATGGAATATGTGGTAAAAGGCAGGAATTTCGAAGTCGATGAAAAGATTAAAAGCTATGCGGACAGGAAAATCAGGGACAGGGTAGGCAGGCTTCTGGATAAAGTGGTTAAGGTGGAAGTAAAGTTTAATTTTGAGAAGAATCCAAGGATAAATGAAAACAACCATGTGGAAGTTACAGTTTTTGCTTCCGGTGCCGTAATAAGGGCAACTGATTCCGGGTCCGATGTTTATTCAGCTGTAGACAGGGTAAGTGCAAAACTTGAGAGGCAGGTAAAAAAATTCAGGGGCAAACTGTTAAAAAGGGGACGTAAAAGTCCTGCAACTGTCACCGGGCCGGCTTCCCCTGTGCTCCAGGACACAATGTCTTCAGATACTGGCAGTATCGAGGAAAAAATAAGAAGTTCTATAGTAAAGGTAAAATCGTTCAGCCTCAAACCAATATCTCCAGAAGAGGCGGTAATCCAGATGGAACTTCTCGGACATGATTTTTTTGTATTCATAAATTCTGAAACCGGGCAAACTGCCGTAGTCTACCGCAGGAAAGATAAAAATTACGGGCTGATTGAACCCACGGCTTAGATATCAGGATAATATATCCTGGATAACACGGTGATTTGTTATTATGTACAGGGATATAATTATCTAAAATATCATTACAGAAAGTAAGAACCATGAAAAAAATTGCAGGCATATTGAAGTTTGGTGAGGGGAAAAACCTCAGGAAATATGAAGACTTTATAAGAAGGGTAAATGAGCTGGAGGGCACGATTGCCAGGCTTTCCGACAGTGAACTTACTGCAAAGACTGCCTATTTCAGGCAGCGGTATGATAATGGAGAATCCCTTGAAAGCATCATGCCTGAAGCCTTTTCGGTGGTGAGGGAGGCAAGTAAAAGGACCATCGGTATGAGGCATTTTGATGTACAGATAATGGGAGGCGCGGTACTCTTCGAAGGTAAAATAGCCGAGATGAAGACCGGTGAAGGAAAAACACTGGTAGCCACACTTCCAGCATATCTTTATTCCTTTAGCGGAAAAAGCACACACCTTGTAACGGTCAATGATTATCTTGCCAGAAGGGACAGCCAGTGGATGGGGCCGGTATATAATTTCCTTGGATTGAAGGTGGGACTCATCCAGCATGACATGTCTCCTTCTGAAAGGTACAGCCAGTACCGCTGCCATGTTGTACATGGTACAAACAATGAGTTCGGGTTTGATTATTTAAGGGATAACATGGTGCTTTCAAAAGAAAACATGGTGCAGGACGGCCATCATTTTGCAATAATCGACGAGGTGGATAGCATCCTTATTGATGAGGCACGGACACCGCTTATAATCTCAGGAGTAGCCCAGGGCACCACTGATATCTATAAAAAGTTTGCACGTATAGTCCCCAGGCTAAAAGCTGGGGAAGATTTTGAAATAGACGAAAAATCAAGGACTGTAGCAATTACCGAATCAGGAGTTGAGAAGGTAGAGGATATGACAGGTCTTGAAAATCTGTACAGCCCTTCCAATTTCCTTTATATCCATGCCATGAACCAGACACTTAAAGCTTACCATCTGTTCAAAAAAGATGTTGATTATATGTTGAAGGACGGGCAGATAATAATAGTGGATGAATTTACGGGGCGGCTCATGCCTGGAAGAAGATACAGCGAGGGGCTTCACCAGGCAATTGAAGCCAGGGAAGGTGTCAGGGTAAGGGATGAAAACCAGACACTGGCTACAATAACCCTTCAAAACTACTTCAGGATGTACAATAAACTGGCAGGCATGACAGGTACGGCACTTACTGAAGCTGCAGAATTCAGGCACATATATAACCTTGAAACCGTGGTGATCCCGACCAATATGCCAATGATAAGGGAAGACCTTCCAGACCTTATCTATAAGACAGAGAAAATGAAATTTGAAAAGGTAACAGAAGATATAATTGAAAGACATAAAAAGGGCCAGCCTGTACTTGTGGGCACAATTACAATAGAGAAATCAGAACTGCTCTCGGAAATGTTAAAAAGGAGGGGAATACCCCATCAGGTATTGAATGCGAAATATCATGAGAAGGAAGCAGAGATAATAGCCCGGGCAGGCGAGAAACATGCAGTGACAATTGCTACCAATATGGCAGGCAGGGGTACCGATATTGTTCTTGGTGAAGGCGTTAAGGAGCTTGGTGGTCTTCATGTCCTGGGTACGGAAAGGCACGAAAGCAGGAGGATAGACAACCAGCTGCGTGGCAGAAGCGGAAGGCAGGGCGATATTGGATCCAGCCAGTTTTACCTGAGCACCGAAGATGATCTGCTGCGCCTTTTTGGATCCGAACGTATATACACAATAATGAGCGCTTTTAATTTTCCTGATGACATGCCAATCCAGCACCCAATGATTAACAGGGCAATTGAGAATGCACAGAGACAGGTTGAAAGCAGGAATTTTGAAATAAGGAAACATGTCCTTGAATATGATGATGTGATGAACAAACAGAGGGAAGTAATATATACAAGGAGAAAAAATGTGCTGCTGGGCGAAGACCTGGAAACGGCAGCCTCCAACATGACCAGGGATGTGGTGGAAAAAAGTGTTGGGATGCATATAAAGCCCCAGGACTATCCGGAAAACTGGGCCCTTGAAGAACTGGATAATTTTATTTCGCCTCTTTTCGGAAGGGAGAGGCTGGGGGAAATACTGGACCGTGAAAAGGCTGTCAGGGAAAAATGGGATACCGGACATCTTAAAGACGAGATAATAAGACTTGCAGAATCACTTTACAAAGAAAGGGAAGAACAGTACGGTTCCGCAGTCATGAGAAAAATTGAAAAAATGGTTATGTTAAATGTTATTGACAATATGTGGAGAGGCCATCTTCTTGAAATGGATTATCTTAAAGAAGGAATAGGCCTGAGGGCCATAGCACAGAGGGATCCCCTTGTGGAATTCAAACATGAAGCATTCAATCTTTTTAAGGAACTTATTGATGAGATAAAGTTTGATACAGTAAGGCTCCTTTTTAACGCAAGGATAGTATCCCGGGAAGAAAGTGAAATGCAGAAAAGACAGGAACCGGAAAACATTACAACAAGCGGACCGTCAAAATCGGCCACGCCAGAGGGCTCAAAACAGCCTGCGGCCAGGCCAGATAAGGTAGGAAGAAACGATCCCTGCCCCTGCGGAAGCGGGAAAAAATACAAGAAATGCTGTGGTGCATGAAATAGAAAAGAATTATGGAGGACAGGATGCTTGAAGATTATAAGGCATTGCTTGATAAGCTCATTGAAAAACTTACCTTTTTAAGGGGCTGTCTTTGAAGTAGATAAAAAAAGGGCAGAGCTTGCCGGACTGCAGGAAAAGACCGTTGCGCCGGATTTCTGGAAAGATGGAAGCGAAGCCCAGAAAATAACGCAGAAGATTAATGATTTTAAGGGAATCATTGAGTTTTTAGAGACTATGGAAGAAAAAACACAGGACTGCCAGGCGGCGCTTGAACTTCTCGAGGAAGATGAAGATCCAAAACTGCGAGAGGAACTGGAAGAAGGCCTGAAAAACCTTGAAAAGGAATTAGTTAAAATTGAGGAGAAGGCCGTCCTATCAGGAAAATACGACGGATATCCGGCAGTTGTTACCATACATCCGGGAGCCGGGGGAACCGAATCGCAGGACTGGGCGGAGATGCTCTTCAGGATGTACAGCCGCTGGATTGAAAGAAGAAATTTTAAGTACCAGATCAATGATTACCAGACAGGTGATGAGGCTGGTATAAAAAATGTGACTTTTTCAGTATCGGGCGAAAAAGCATATGGGCTGCTTAAAGGTGAAAAAGGCATACACAGGCTGGTAAGGATATCTCCTTTTGATTCTTCAAAAAGGAGGCACACATCCTTTGCATCGGTGGATGTAATACCGCTTATGGAAGATGATATAGACCTGAATATAGAAAAAGATGATCTAAGGATTGAAACTTTCCGTTCAAGCGGAGCAGGTGGGCAGCATGTCAATGTCACTGATTCTGCGGTCAGGATAACGCACCTTCCTACAGGCATAATTGTACAGTGCCAGAATGAAAGGTCCCAGATAATGAACCGCCAGACTGCCATGGCCATACTGCGGTCCCGTCTTTTCGAACTGGAGAGGCAGAAAAGCATCGAGGAAATTGACAGGGTAAGGGGAGAAAAAAAAGATATAGGATGGGGAAACCAGATAAGGAGCTATGTGCTCCAGCCATACCAGATGATAAAGGACCACCGGACAAATATCGAGATAGGGGATGTTCAGTCGGTATTAAACGGTGGAATAGATCCTTTTATAAGGGGATTTCTTGAAAAAAATTTATGCTCAGGGTAAACTTTTAAAATAAACAAGAATAAGGAAGTTTCTGCACAGAGAAAAGATCAAGATGGACATGATTGAATTTAAAAACGTGAGCAAGGTGTACGATGATGATACAGCAGCCTTGAAAGATATAGATCTTACCATTAAGAAGGGCGAATTCCTTTTTCTTGTAGGCCCAAGTGGCTCAGGAAAGTCCACATTCATAAAACTGCTCATCAAGGAAATAAAGGAAACAAAGGGCAGTATCTTTATAGCCGGAAGAAATATATGCAAACTCAAGTCTTCAAGGATACCACAGTTAAGACGCAATATTGGGTGTGTTTTCCAGGATTTTAAGCTTCTTCCCAATAAAACGGTTTTTGAAAATGTTGCCTTTGCCCTTGAAGTGATTGGAAGGCCTGGTTACGAGATAAAGCTGCAGGTCCCGCAGGTATTGAAACTGGTTGGGTTGCATAATAAGGACCAGTCATATCCCCATCAGCTCTCAGGCGGGGAGCAGCAGAGAGTTTCCATCGCCCGTGCTTTTGTCAACCGCCCGCCCATACTTCTTGCCGATGAACCAACAGGAAACCTGGACCCTGCTACATCTGACGGTATCATGAAAATATTGTCAAGGATAAACCTTATCGGTACTACCGTGGTGATGGCGACGCATGACCGCAACATAGTAAATTCAATGAGAAGGAGAGTGGTGGAACTGGAGGAAGGCGAACTCATAAGAGACCAGAAGAGAGGAGTATACGGCGACTAAAGATGGTTAGGCCCAGATACTTTTTCAGTGAAACATTCACCAGCCTTAAAAGAAATTTCCTGATGGGATTTACTGCAATCACAACAGTTGCAATCACCCTTTTTATTGTAGGTTTTTTCGCCATACTTGTATTTGATATACAGGGAATAATCAATTCCATTAAAGGACAGGTTGAATTAGCCGTATATCTTGAAGATAATATATCCACGGAATTAAAGGAATACATAGAAGAAGAGATAAAAAGCTGGGAGGAGACCGACGAGTTAAAATTCATATCAAAGGAACAGGCCCTGGAAAGGTTTAAGGAGCAGAACCAGGGTAGCGATATCCTTAAGGAAATACAGGGCAACCCCCTTCCGGCATCTTTTGAAATAACCTTAAAGGATCCTGAAAAGGTTGACCAGGTAGCACTCCGTTTTGTTGACAAGGACGGTAATTACATAGAAGGTGTTGATGATGTAATATATGGCAGGAATTATGTAAGGCGCCTTTTTTCAATTACTGCAATAGTTGGTACAATTGCAATCCTGATAATCATTGTCCTTCTTCTTGCAACCATTGTCCTGATATTTAATACCATAAGGTTATCCATTTATGCACGCCGCAAGGAAATCGAGGTAATGAAGCTTGTGGGGGCTACCAACTGGTTTGTCAGGATACCTTTTTTATTTGAAGGTTTTTTTGAGGGTTTCACAGGAAGCATACTATCGGTTATACTTCTATACCTGCTTTCAAGCCTGCTTCTTGTAAAGGGGGAAAGTGTCATACTTGAGACCATGCGGGTAAAGGAACTGGCAATACTGGGAAGCGGTAATATGATATTTTATATTTATGGGGGTATTGTTATTTTAGGAGGATTTATAGGCCTTCTGTCCAGTGC
This sequence comes from Actinomycetota bacterium, assembly GCA_016932375.1. Taxonomy (GTDB): domain Bacteria; phylum Actinomycetota; class Humimicrobiia; order Humimicrobiales; family Humimicrobiaceae; genus JAFGDA01. Next base: position 9,031 of record JAFGDA010000054.1, read on the forward strand.
CATAGCGCTGAGAAGGTATGTAAAGGTATAATACACGCTGATATTAAAAATGAGAGTTTACAGTAAGAAAACTATAGCCATATTCATAGCAGCATTGATTGTTCTCTCTTCAATTAATATTATATTCCATCCCGGAACCATATCCGCCCAATCAATCGAAGAAGAGCTGCAGGATGTAAAAGAGGAAAGAAAACAAACCGAGGAAAAAATAAAGGAAGCCAAAAAGACCGAGCAGTATTACATGGGAGAAGTATCAAGGGTAGAAGAGCAGCTGCTTGGTGCACTTTCCGAACTTGACAACCTCAACAGCCAGCTTTCAAAAGTAAAAAGTGAAGTCGACAGGACCACGATAGAGCTCGTGCTTAAAGAAGAAGAACTAAATAAAATCGAGGATGAACTGTCGGAAAAAACAGGGATATTGAATGAGCGGGTGGCTGAAATATATAAGAATGGAAACAATAATATCCTCGAAATACTGCTCAAGACTGAAAATTTTGTTGAATTTATTTCCCGGATGAAGCTCATGAATCTTTTTGCACAGCAGGATACTGAGATTGTCCAGGCTATCAAGGATAAACGCAACGCCACGATAGGTATAAAAAAATCCATAATAGATCTCAGGGAGAAGCAAGAGGAAGACAAGCAAGCAATAGAGAAACTTGTCAGCCAGGCGGAAGCAAAAACTGCCGAGGTAGAGGATTTGTATGGTGAGAAAAAAGGGCTTCTTTCCCAGACCACTGCCAACAAGAATGCACTCATCAGGATGGCTAAGGAACTTGAAATCAAGGAAGCGGAACTTACAAGGATCCTTGAAAGCTATAAGTATGGGTCCGCACCTTCCGGTAAGTTTGCCTGGCCTGTAGCCGGAAGGTTAACATCCGGCTTCGGTTACCGGATCCACCCGATTTTTGGGGTTAACAGGTTTCACAGCGGGATAGACCTTGCAGCTCCGTACGGCACACTTGTAAAAGCTGCGGATGGAGGGCAGGTAATACAGGCCGGTTATTTTGGAGGTTATGGTTACTCGGTTATGCTATATCATGGCGGCGGTTTTGCAACATGGTATGCTCATCTATCCAGCATAAACTGTTCTGTAGGGCAGTTTGTTGAAAGGGGACAGGTAATAGGCCTTGTGGGTTCCACTGGCTGGTCAACAGGTCCCCATCTGCATTTTGAAGTAAGAATCAATGGCGCTGCCCAGAATCCACTTCAATACCTGCAGTAGTTTTTTGATGTTCAATATATTTTTAAATGTTATTTACAATATCTAAAAATACTATATATTTACTTTCTGTTATTGCTTATTATTTTATCTGTTGATATTGTTTTATATATATTGAGGCATTTTAAGATAATCATTTATGGTTTTTGGGATTTGAGGTGTTTTAAGGCATGAAAAGGACTGTTGTAAAGGTCATTGTTGTCTTAGTGGCTGTTATTTTTTTATTCTCAGCCGGATTCTGGACAGGTTTCAGCATTGATTTTCTGAAAAACCTAATTTTTAATAAGGAAGGCGCCATTGCTCAGGGCGGCGAAGAACAGCAGGGCATTGTAGAAAATTTATCAGGCAGCATTATAGACAGGTTCAGCCTTAAGCCTCTCGAGGAAGCCCTCGATTTCATATTCAATGATTATATCAATCAGGTAAGCAGGGAAGAACTGCTTGCAGCAGCCATTAAAGGGATGCTTTCCGAACTTGATGACAGGCATGCGGAATATTTCAATGTGGAGCAGTACAGGCAGATTGTCGATTCGTACAGCGGGACAATGAGCGGGGTCGGAATTATAGTGACCGAGGATGAGGAGGACCGTATAGTGGTGGTAATGCCTGTGCCGGACACCCCGGCATTCAATGCGGGTATAAAAGAAGGGGATATAATAGTAGAAGTAGATGGAAACGATATAAGGAATATTGCCCTTGAAAATGTAGTAAGCATGATAAAAGGTCCGGAAGGTACCGAAGTCATGCTCGGGTTATACAGGCCATCAGAAGAAAAACAATTTGAGGTAACAATTGTCAGGACAAGGTTTTATGTGCCAAACCTTTTTTCAGAAGTACTGGATGAAAATACAGGATATATCCAGTATATCGCTTTTCAGGACA
>JAFGDA010000055.1 GCA_016932375.1 Actinomycetota bacterium
GATTATTTATGGGGTGGTGTCCCATTTAAATAAAGTTTGGGAGAATAAGCCTGTAAAAGAATTTACACAAAAGACTTGACAGTATCATTCAAATTCAGGCCTTGACCTTTTCTGATAATTTTAACGTTTGTCCTGCTGGAAATGCTAATTCCACCAATATTAACACCGGTTAAATTCTATCTCATTATAGAAAAAACATAATCTATTATTTCCGCCAGTATCCAGAAAACTGCTCCGGCATATAAAGACCTGCTGAGCGCTTCATTTATTGTTACGTTATTGGCCATACTTAAGAAAAATGCGAGTAAAGCTGCTATGACAACCAGGAGCCAGTGAACCCTTATCCCGGTGAGGCTGTATTCCGGACTGCCCTCATCCGAAGCAATAAGGTCCCTTACCCCATTTATAACACCCCGGTCCTCTTTCCGTGAGCTTTTCAGGTGCCCTGTTTCTTCATTTTTTCCCGTTTCCTTTTTGTTTTCCAAACTGGCGCTTTTTTTATCTTCCGGGGAAACGCTCCTGTGCAAACCATTTTCATTTTCTTTTTTATCAGCAGTATCCTGCTGACTGTCCAATGGCGGGTTAGCGGTATCTTCAACTGTCCAACCGGGATCAATTTTCCCGGAACCTATAGTTACCTCATCTATGTAATCGTCAATATCAATGTCAGCCATCCAAACCTCCGGATAAATAAAATATGCCAGCCAGTTTCATTATTTAAAACCTATCATACCGACAGGTTCTATCTTTATTCCCTGTATTATCTCATCATAGGAAAGCACCACCACTGCAGGTTTAATCCTCTCGGAAATCTGCCGCAACTGCAGTCTTACGGGAGCAAGGCTAATTATTACAGGGGTCAATCCCTGCATGGAAACCCTTTTTGCCTCCTCCTTTATCTTTTCCATAAGTTCTTTTATATATTCAGGATCCATGACACATTTTATGCCATTATCGCTCCCCTGAATTGAATCCATTATCTTCTGTTCTATTTCAGGGTCCACCACGATAGTGGATAGGACACCCGGGGGGTTCTCATACATTTTTGTTATTGACCTTGCCAGCCCCTGCCTTGTAAATTCTGTAAGCAGATCGATGTTCCTGGTCACTTTTGCCTTTATGGATATGGTTTCAAGAATGGTGGTGAGATCCTTTATGGGTATCCTTTCCCTCAAAAGGTTCCTTAATATAAGGTGGAGCTCGCTCAGGGTTATTACCTTTGGTATTACTTCACTTACCACAACGGGGTTATGTTTCGATAACCTGTCCAGGAGCTTCTGGACATCCTGTATACCCAGTATCTCGCAGGCATGCTCCTTTATGGTTTCCGTCAGGTGGGTTACAAGCAGGGAAACCGGGTCTATGACCGTATATCCCTTCTCCTCCGCTTCATTCTTCCTTTCTGTGTCTATCCATCTTGCCGGCAGCCCAAAAACAGGTTCTGTTGTATCTTCACCCTTAACACTGAATCCCCCGCCGCCCGGATCCAGGATCATGAATTTATTAACATAAAGTTCGTTTTCAGCCACCCCGGTCCCCTTTATCTTTATCCTGTAACGGTTTTCTCCAAGCTGTATGTTGTCCCTGATCCTTATGGAAGGAACTAAAAATCCCGTTTCAGAAGCAATCTGCTTTTTCACGAGGTCTATTCTTATCGAAAGATTCTCATGCTCTTCTTTCCCGACTATACCCACCAGGCCATAACCAAGCTCGACTTCTATGAGATCCACATACAGGGCCTGGTCAACTTCGTCTATTGAACCTTCTATGCTCTGCCTTTCCTTTTCTTCCTCCAGCCGTATTTTTTGTTCAGCTTCCCTTTTCAGTTTCCTTGATTGAAAAAATGCAACGGTTCCCAGCAGTGCCCCTATTATAAGGAACGGGGATTTTGGCATCCCCTGAATGAATCCAAACATGCCTATTATTGCGGCAGCTATCCCCATTGCCTTGGGCTGGGCAAGGAACTGCAGTGATATCTGCCTGCTCAGGTTGCTATCTGACACAGCCCTTGTCACGACAAGACCTGAAGACACTGATACAAGAAGAGCCGGTATCTGGGAGACAAGACCATCACCGACGGTGAGAAGGCTGTACTTCTGGAGCGCTTCCGCAAAAGAAAGCCCCTGCTGCAACATCCCGATTCCAAATCCTCCCAGCAGATTTATCAGTACTATTATGACTCCAGCTATTGCATCCCCTTTTACAAATTTGCTTGCCCCATCCATTGCCCCGTAGAAATCTGCCTGGCGGGCAATCTCCTTCCTCTCTTTTTTTGCCTCTTCATCCGTTATTATCCCTGCATTCAGGTCTGCGTCTATGGACATCTGCTTCCCGGGAAGGGCATCAAGTGTAAATCTTGCAGCAACTTCTGCCACCCTGTTGGCTCCCTGTATTATAACTACAAAATTAACTATCACAAGTATCAGGAACACGACAAAACCGACGATGAAATTTTCACCTATGACAAAATGACCGAATGCATTTATTACCCCTCCTGCATAGCCACCCAGCAGTATAAGCCTTGTTGTTGAAATATTGAGCGACAGCCTGAACAGGGTCGCTATAAGCAAAAGTGAAGGGAATATTGAAAAATCCAGCGGTTTTAGCGTGTATAATGATATAAGGAAAATTGTCATGCTTAGCGCAATATTGACACCAAGCAGGCCATCCATCAGGCCGGGTGGGATGGGTACAATCATCATCAATATGACCGCAACGATCATAAAAGTTATCATAACATCCGTATTTTTCATCAAAATTCCCGGAATGGGAGCCAGGTTCTTTTTCATATGCTTTCCATCTTCATATTATTATTTTTAAGTTTGAAAACATAGGCAAGTATCTCCGCAACCACCTTATAGAGGACCGGTGGTATTTCCTGCCCTATTTCTACAGATTTATAAATAGCCTGCGCAACAAACTTGTTTTCAATTACCGGTACATTATTCTGTATTGCTATTTCCTTTATCTTTTTAGCTACCAGCCTTGCACCTTTTGCAGTCACCTTAGGGGCATTGAACCCGGTCCTGTATTTTAATGCAACTGCATAGGTCGTAGGATTGGTAATGACGACATCGGCGTCCGGGACATCCCTTATCATCCGGGCCCTTGTAAGTTTGATATGCCGGGACTTCCTTGCTGACTTCAACATGGGATCGCCCTCCTGCTGCCTGTACTCCTGCTTTACCTCCTGTTTGGTCATCATTATTCTTTTTTCAAACTGGTTCTTCTGGTATATGTAATCGGCTATCGCAATCACTATCATGATAAGGGCAATCCTGCTCCCCAGGTTAAAAACTATACCGATCATTTTATCTGCCACCAGGAAGGAACTCTTGCCTGAAAGCATTGTAAGCTCCATTAAATTGGACTGAAGCAGCTTATAGGACACAAGGCATACGACAGCTATCCTTAAAATATTTTTGCCAAGCGATACAAGTGAGTTCAGTGAAAATATCCTTTTTATCCCATTTGCAGGATTCAATCTTGACAAAGAGTTCTTCAGGTGCTCAAAGGAAACCACGAACCTGACCTGCGCCACATTTGCCGCCAGTCCTATAATTGCAGAACATATTAAAAAGGGCCCAGCCATATGCATATAGGCCCATATGGTCTCTTTGCCGGTATTGCTGATGTATTCCTGTGTCAGGGTCTTTACCGGAAGGGAGGTTAGCGTCTTGAGCATAAAATCATAGATACCCTTAATGATTCCTGCACCCAAAAAGCTTATTAGCATAAACCCTGCAAGCATTATCAATGCAGAATCCAGGTCAGGGGTCCTTGCAACATTGCCCTTCCTTCTTTCCTCTGCCCTCCGTTTGGGAGTCGCTTTTTCAGTTTTTCCTTCCTGTTCCATCTCTTATTTAATAACCCGGTACCTACCCCCGGGGCCTCATGAATTTCAATAAATAACCTATATTTACAAAACTGTCGTTAAACAGGTCCTTAAGGTAAGGCACGGTATTTATCATGGTCAGGGCCAGGATTAAAATGCTTACCATAATCTTCAGGGGAAACCCTATTATGAATATTGGTATCTGGGGTATCACACGCGCCATTATCGCAAGGGCCACTTCAGTTAAAACGAGGGATGCCGCAACCGGGGCTGCAATTTTGAAGCCTATTACAAGTATATCGCCAAAAGACCTTAAAAGTATTTCAAGGACCTCCGGCCTGAATTCAAATCTCCCTGCCGGCAACATTTCATAGCTTCTGGCTATCGCTCCTATGAGTATGCCGTGGCTCCCGGTTACAAAGAAAAGTGTTGTTGCTATTATTCCAAAAAAATTCGTGGTAACCGTGGAGCTAACATTACTTACCGGATCGACTATCTGTGAAAATCCAAACCCGTTGTTTAAATCAATTATCCTTCCCGCCATCTGTATGGCTGAAAAAACAGCGGTTACAATAAACCCTATAATAAGACCGGCTATAAGTTCCGAGGCAAGGAACCTGAATATTTCGAAATAATCCAGATCCATGATATTAATATTGATACTTAGCATGGGGAAGATAAGCACTGCAAACGAAAGCGAGAAAAAGATTTTTATGCTGTTTGGTATCCTCCTCGTGTTAAAAACCGGTATGCTGAAAAAGATTGCAAATATCCTTGTAACCACCATTCCAAATGGCAGTATATTATTTGATACCAGATTTAAAAAATTAAAAGTATTTGTCATCTAATACCCCGGATATCCATTTTAACCTATAACAGCCGGTATGCTCTGGAACAACTCGATTGTAAAACCTATAATCTTGGAACCCATCCACGAACCGAGCACCAGCAGGAGCAGGGCTGCGACAATGATCTTGGGAATAAATGTAAGTGTCGCTTCCTGTATCTGTGTTATCGACTGGAAGACCGCAACCACTACACCTGTTACAAGACTGCCTATAAGAATCGGGCCTGCAACTTCAGCCATTATAAACAATGCCCTTGATCCTAAATATATAATAAATTCCTGGTTCAATATTCATTCCTCCCGGCCATATTTTTAGTTGAAAGATGTAACAAGTGAATTGGTTAAAAGATACCAGCCATCAACCATCACAAAAAGTAAAATCTTAAACGGCAGCGATATCATTACAGGCGGAACCATCATCATCCCCATGGACATAAGCACGGAAGCCACAATGAAATCTATAAGCAAAAAAGGTATGTATATAAGGAAACCTATCTGGAAAGCAATCCTCAATTCGCTCACTATAAAGGCTGGTATCAATATGGTAAGCGGTATTTCTTGATAGCTTTTTGGTTTTTCAATCTTCGCCAGGTTTACAAAAAGTGTCAGGTCCTTGATTCGCACCTGTTTCATCATAAACTCCCTCAGTGGTTTTTCAGCATTGGTGAAAGCTTCTTCCTGGGTTATTTCCTCATGCAGATAGGGCTGGATAGCTTCCTCATTTATTTCCTTGACCGCCGGGCTCATTACAAACAGGGTTATAAATAGCGCTATACCTACCAGGACCTGGTTCGGTGGCATTTGCTGTGTGCCAAGTGCATTCCTTATAAAAGAAAGGACAATTACCACCCTCGTAAAGGAAGTGGTCATTATCAAAATGGTGGGGATCAGCGCAAGTACCGTAAGCAATACGAGTATCTGCATCCAGTTTCCCCCGGATGCGCCGGCCGTCTCTTTTAATATATCAAGCATTAATGTTTCACTCTTTCTTAAATAGAATCAGGTTCCGCTTTCGCTGCTGCCAAAATAATTCTGGAATATATCCCTGAAACTTCTTTTATTGCTCTTTTCCGGGCAAATATCTTTATTTATATCCCTGAACTGGTCATATTGTTTTGATGATAACGAAGAAATATAATTGACCTGTTTCTCCGATGACCCGATGACCATATATTTACCTGCAACGCTTATGAGATGAATGGACCTGTTTGGCGCAATGTTTTTACTTTCAAGCACCTCTATCAATCCGGAACCCTGTGTCCTGCCTGCTGCAATTTCTCCCCTGTTTTTATAAAAAAACTTCAAAACCCTGATTGTCAGGTATATAAGGATTGCCACAACCATCAGGCTTACTAAGGCCTTAATCAGGATACCCGGTCCGTTTGTTCCGGACGTTGAGAAAGCTTCACCGGGATATCCTTCCGCACCGGCCTCCAGTACCGGACCCTCAAATAAAGAACCTCCGTCACCAGCAGCTCCATTATTAAGATTATCCCCGGAGTCCATTTCCGGCATTTTCCAGCAGCCGGAATATAAAAATGCAGCCCCTGCCGTAAATAAAAGAATAAATGATACCGCCAGCGCAAGCCATTTCTTACTGCTCTTTCCCGTTACAGATATGTTCAGGTTATTATGTTGCAATCTTTTCACTTTCTTCCTTCGTTCCTTCCTCCAGAATCACATCGGTTATCCTCACCCCGAAGTCTTCATCTATTACAACCACTTCTCCTCTTGCAATTTTTTCACCGTTTATAAGTATGTCTACGGGTTCCCCTGATAGCTTATCAAGTTCTACAATCGAGCCGACCCCGAGTTCAAGTATTTCCTTTATCTTTAACACTGTCCGTCCGAGCTCAACAACTATCTCAAGCGGAATATCGTTTAAAATGCTCATCGGGTTTTTTCCTGCCGCAATATCCGGGTCTTTAAAATCCGGGAACAAGACTTTCCTTACATCTCCATTATTGAAATTTTCCTCACTTTCCGTTGCTGCCGGAACATTTTTTTCCGAGATCCTATCCTTTTTTCTATTACCTGTTTTGCCGGTTTTTGCATCCAATTTATTTACCTCCCCAATATCATTGATTAACTTTTACTACCTGGACAGCCAGGTTATTCGATCTTTTACCCGGCTGTACCTTGAAGATGGTCCTGTCTCCGATTACCAGGTCTATCAGCCTGGTTTTTTTGCTGTCCAGCTTGATAATGTCGCCTTTTTCAATTGACTGGATTTCCTTCAGGGTCGCGCTTGCCTTCCCCAATACCACACTCGCGGCCAGGTTGACTTTATTCATATTACTTAAAATATTTTTTTTCCCGTCACTGTTTTTTATTGTCTTGCCGTATGCAAACCAGCTTCTTGTGCTTATTTTCTCCAGTATCGGCTTAATGGAAAGGAACGGCAGGCAGAATGAGAAATAACTTTTTTTATTTCCTACCATAATTCCAAAATTAAGCACAAGGCACATTTCATTGGAAGCAACCACCCTTGCAAACTGGGGATTTGACTCCACCCTTTTTATATTCAGGTTTAAATCTGCAATATTAACCCATGCCTCTTTTAAGGAGTACAGAAAATCTTTTACAATACTATTCATGAGGTTCCTTTCGATTTCCGTAAAATCACGGTCGATCTCCTCAAAACCCTTTCCACCAAGCACCCTGTCGATAATCATGAACACTGCTTCCCTTTTGAAGTGAAGGATAGTATCGCCGTCAAGAAGCGGCGATGTTAAAATATTTATATAGCTCCGCTCTGAAAGAGAATTTAAATACTCTCCAAAAGATTTTTGTTCAACCATGCTGCAGTTTATTTCGGTAACAGTCCTTGTCTGTATTGATATATGTGTCTCGGCAATTCTCGAAAAAGAATCATGGACTATTTCCATAATCCTTATCTGGTCCTTTGCAAACTTGGCCGGTCTCCTGAAATCAAATAGCCTGATATTTAGATGCTCTCCTGTGTCATCAAGAATTGGAGAATGCCTTTTTATGGTAAAAACCTTAAAATTTTCCGGATTATCCTTCGCTTCTTTATCATCTATACCTGTATAAGCTTTAATATTCATTTATACCTGGAACCTTCCCCTGAATTTTTTATCTGCATTTAAAAATAAATCAATTTCATAAGCATATGCTTTCTTTACTGGACCACTACGGTTGTAAAATATATTTTTTTTACGCTGCCGACTGACATGACAGAATTTATCCTTTCCTTTATCCTTTTTTTCAGGTCGCTTCTTCCTTCAAGCGAAAGAATATTGGCTGCTTTTTCGCTGCTTAAAAGCTCGATTACAATATCCCTTATCTGGGGGTCCCTCCTGGTGGCTTCTGCCAGTCCCTCTTCCCCATCAAATTCCATTACAACTACCATTTTCGCATACCTTGCCTGGCCTTCGTCTGATAGATTTACTATCATTTCACCGAGATCAAGCACAGGGCCGAATTCCTCAACCCCTGGTATAACTTCTCCGGCATCCTCTTCCTTGCTGCATCCGGAGCCCAATAAAATCAGGATCATGGCAACAGCCACGGCTATTAGAATCTTCCCTTTATTGCTGAAACTGCAAGTATCCACTTTTGGTCTCCCCCTCTATTAATTATCTATTTAATCAGTTTAACTGCATTATCCCTGCTTAAAACCAGTATCTCCACCCGCCTGTTTTTTGCCCTGCCTTCTTGTGTGTCATTGTTGCCTATCGGCCTTGTATCTGCATATCCGGCTGCTGCTATATCCTCGGCCAGCACCATATTATTTTCGACCCAGTACCTCAAGACTGAAGAGGCCCTTGCTGATGAAAGTTCCCAGTTTGATGGATAAGCCACTGTATTGATGGGGACATCGTCGGTATGCCCTTCAACAAAAATAAGCCCCCGGTAAAATTTCAGGCTTTCAGCTATGGTATCAAGCAGGGGCAGTATTTGCCCTTTGATCCGGGCACTTCCGGAATCAAATAGTATCCCTTCGGTTTTTATCCTTAAAACCAGGTTATTATTTTCAAAAAGGATATCTATGTACTGTCCCATACCTTTTTCTGCCACTTTCTTCTCAAGATCCCTGGCAATTCCGGCCAGTTCGGGGTCGGCATTTTCTATGGAACCGCCCTCATGTGTTATATCTTCAGTTTCTTCCTCTCCCGGAGGATACTTCATATCAATATATTCGATATCCCTTATTACAGGGGGAACGAACCTGTCAAAAATTATAAGGGGTTCAGGTGAGTCACTTACCCCTCCACTTAAAGCAAGGCTTCCATTATTTTCATCAATGGTAATCTCGCTCCCGAATTCCATCCTGATACTCGAAGCTGTTGCCTTAAATTTTTCGAGGTCTATTTTGGATAATGTATAGAGTATTACAAAAAATATCAGGAGCAGCGTTATCATATCGGAATATGTCTGCGACCACCGTCCTGAATCTTCAGTATTTTCATCCTGTTTTTTTCCCGGTCTCAGGCTCACTCTTCTTATTCACCTTCTGTCCTGTTTTTTGTTTACCTTTATTTCCATTAAGCAGCAACTCACGTGGCACAAATGCCACCAATTCCTCTTCGATTATGCGCGGGTTTGAACCGCTCTGTATACCGAGCACGCCCTTTAGCATAAGCTGCTTCATTTTTACCTCTTCTGCACTGTTAATATTTAATTTATTGGCTACCGGAAGGAAAAAAAGGTTTGCAAGTATTACCCCATAGAGGGTAGTCAGGAAAGCAGCTCCTATGCCTTTGCTTATCGAATCAGGATCTTCAAGGTTACCGAGAATGACTATTAATCCCATGACTGTTCCGAGAAGCCCCATGGTAGGTGCAAACCCCCCGGCAGCCCTGAACCAGCTAATCCCTTTCTTATGCCTCTGTTCCAGTTCGGCTATCTCTGTTTCCAGTATCTCAATTATCTTACTTGAATCCAGGCCATCGATTGTCAACTGGATCCCTTTCCGCAGGAAAGGATCTTTTATTTTGTCCATTTCTTTTTCAAGTGACAGAAGTCCTTCCTTCCTCGCTACCTTGGCCAATGTGACAATCTGGTCTATCTGTTTCCTGAAATCATGCTTCACCACAAAAAGTGCCTTCATTCCAGCTTTGGTCAGTATTTTTACATTATCCCTCAGGGAGAAGCACATAAAAGAAGCTCCAAAAGTCCCGCCCACCACAATTATTGCAGCGGCCAGCTGCCAGTACATCCTGATTGATCCACCACCAAGGACCATACCGACAAGTATGGAAGCAATAGAAATCACCAGGCCAATTAATGTTGCTATGTCCATTTGTCAAACTTTCTCGACAGATTCTAAAATATATTCAGTTTCAAGATTAATAATCAGTTTTGCGTTCTTTTGCCTTCGTTTCTGCAGTTACCTCATTCTTGATATCTTCGACTATCCTGCTCTTTATGTCTTCGACCACAGCAAATCTTTTGAACTGGACATTGCTTTTAAAATCAAGAATCTTCTCCACAATCTCACTTATTTTTTCTTTTACGATATATTTGTTCCCATTTACAAGGGTTACGACCGTGTCCGGCGTACCCTCCACGTTTTCTATAAGGTCCAGATTTATAAGCACTGTTGTATTGTCTAACCTGTGAAGTTCAATCATAATAAATCCTTCTTTTATGGGAGGGGCCATAATTTTCCTGTAGGGCCCCTCCATTTTTCAAAACCTGCTCTTTTTTCCGGATGAGCTCCTGATTTAATTTGATACGGCTATCTTTATGTTATCCCTTATCCTGAACTTTCCTTCCCTGGACAACCTTTTTAACCATATTTCGTTCTTGAACTTGACTATCTTTGCTACGATGTCTTCTGCATCTTCTTTCATTACATATTTCTTACCGTTGTTCAGGGTAATAACCGTATCCGGTATCTCCTCTATGCTTTCTATCTGGTCAACATTTATCATTAATTTGGTATTATCCAGCCTGTGCAGCTCTATCATTTAAAACCTCCCCTGACTTTATTTTTACTCTTCATTATGAACCTCCTTAGCTCTTTAACCTGACAAGCTCCTGCAGCATTTCATCAGATGATGTTATAATCCTTGAATTGGCCTGGAATCCCCTCTGTGCGATAATCATGTTCGCAAATTCCTTGGCCAGGTCCACATTTGACATCTCCACTGTACCTGCTATTATCTGCCCCCTTCCGCCGGAATCAGACTCACCGATAACAGCAACACCCGAATTATTTGATTGCGAATACAGGCTGCTTCCGACATCAATTAATCCTCCGGGATTTTTAAACAGGGCAAGGGCTATCTGTGCAAGGTTTTTATTCTGGCCGTTTGAAAATACCCCTGTTATCCCGCCATTGCTTCCTATTGCAAGTGACTGCAGGGATCCTGCCACATTACCATTCTGGCTGATTGCCGCTGCCGTAGAATCAGATGAAAACTGCGTAAGCCCATCAATATCCCCGGTTGTCCCGAAATCCGGGGTTATGTTGATAATATCTGTGCCACCCGGGTCGTAGGATATGGGAGTTGTGACAGTAATTCCTGACAGTATTCCATTCAGGTCAAAAGTAATGGTCCCGTCACCAACAGCCCCTGCAGGTCCCGTTATGGTCCATTCCCATGTATTGCCGGCTGTTTTTTCAAACTCGACAGCAAGGGAATGGCTGTTCCCCTGGGAATCTATTACATCAATAGATGTTGGGCATATCTCACCGACAGCAGCATCAGCAGGAAGATTCCCGCCGTAGCCAACTTCGGTGGTTGCTACCGGTTCTATTATCTGGTCAATGGGGATATTTATATTAGTGATGGAAGAATTTGTATTAATGGTGCCATCACTTTCCGCCACCCATCCCTGAACTATTGAACCGTCTGCCGGGTTTACCAGGTTTCCTGCCGAATCAAATGAAAAATTTCCCGCTCTCGTATAGAAAACGCCGTCACTTGATTTAAGGATAAAAAATCCTTCACCCTGGATTGCCATGTCTGTTACCTTGCCGGTTGACTGAAGGTTCCCCTGTGCAAAATTGCTGTCAACGCTTGACATCTTTGATCCAAGACCGATTTGCATCGGATTTGTACCGCCTGTATTTTCACCACTGGTAGTGGCGCCCTTAAGGACCTGGCTGAGCATGCTCTGGAAATTGATAGTGCTGCTCTTATAACCAATGGTATTTATATTGGCTATATTATTACCAATTACGTCCATCATCGTCTGATGGATCCTTAAACCCGAAACTCCTGAAAACATTGAACGCATCATTTTAATTCAACCTCCTTAATCTTTTCAGGTGCACCAATCGGGTGCACCTGGAGGCCTCCCTCCAATATAAAGGGCCAGGCCTTTTAAATAATAATTGTTCCGTCAATATTGGTTATGACATTTTCTTTCAATTTACTACTCTCCATGGCAGTAACAACAGTCCTGTTCCTTACATTGACGATCAATGCAGTGTTCTCCATCAGTATAAGTGAGTCTTTAATCCCCTTATCCGATGCTTTCCTGACGGCTTTATCAATATCTTCCATCTGCTTACCTGTGATGCTTATTTTCCTCGAAAATATCCTGTCCAGGGCATGCTGGGAGAACCTTATCTTTTCAGCTGATATCTCTCTTGATAAGAAATCCCCGAACCTTCCCTTATCAGGACCGGGATTCCCGGAATCCTGTTTTCTTATGGTACTGCTATTGAAGAACCCATCTATTTTTTTATTTTCTACTGCATTTATGCTTTCCATTTTTACCTCACATTCCATTGTTTATTTATGGATCTACTCCGTTGATCCTTCTTCTGCTGTTTCTGCCGTTTCAGATACGCTTAATATGGAACTGAGGCTGATGCCCGTTCCATCAACCACGACCTGAAGGCCGTCCCCAGAAAATATCACTCTTTCTACTATTCCTTCCCTGAGCTCAAGATTATCATCCAGCCAGGAGATTTCCTTTCCGATCAGGCTGTTTGCATACAGGGAACCCTGTGAATATATGAGACACTGTATTTCACTATTCAGGTTTGCCAGTTGCTCAAGGACGTTGAACTGTGCCGTCTGGCTTAAAAAATCAACATTGTCCACAGGTTCCATCGGATTCTGGTATTTTAACTGTGCAGAAATCAATTTATAGAAATCATCCTTTCCAAAATCGTCGCTTACCTCACTGGTATCCCGGTAATATCCCAAGTAGTAATTTTGTACGCTGCTTATAGATGAAACATCTGTCATTTCACACCTCCTTCCTTATATGATAATATTCAAGTGTCCACAGGCTGCAGCCGGATTGTTGAAATTGCCGGCAACAACTTCAGCCACTTCAGGATTTAATTCTGCAGCTCCTCCATATACATTCCGGTTTCCGTTTATGGTATCCTGCTGCTGCCATAGCAGACCACCGGAACTGTCTTTATCACCGCCGGGGCCGTTTGGATCCACCGATACTGTAAGCTCCCCGATCTCCATCCCTTTCGCAGCAAGATTATTCTTAAGCACATTGATGCTCTCGCTGATTAACTGGCGTGTACCGGCTGAACAGGTCTTTATGGATACATCAACTTTATCATCAAGAGAAGCCACCCTTATCTTTATGGTCCCCAGTGATTCCGGCTCAAGTTTTAATTCGATTTCCTTTATCGCATCACCTTCCACGGAGGTGATTTTCCTGCTGATCTGGAACGCAATTCCGGTAGCCTTGATATCCATATTCCCCTGATCCGGTCTAATTACCCCCCTGACAGGATTCATATCAATTCCTGCATTTTCCCTGCCTGCAGGGACAGCTTTGTTCACCTGACCGGTTTTTCTTTCTCCTGTCTTAACGTAACTGTTTTCAACGTCAAAGCTAATATTATCTTCTGATGTCATTGCTTTTCTGCCGTCAAAAACATGGGCTCCTGTTTTTCCACTTACCATATCAGTCATGCAGCCTGGATAACTGTTGCTTTTTACATTTTCCGTATTCCCGGCTTCCACATTTTCCTTAATCCCTGCATGTACGTCCACAATCCTTATTATCTTGCCGGAGATCTCCTGGCCGTTGATAACATTCCCGTCTCCTGCATTATAATCTTTTACCCGGTTATCACCTTCCGGGACCATGAATTTGCTGTAAGGCAACCCTTCAAGAGCCGTATCAATTTTTGACGTGATCGAATCATTATTACCTTTTAGCTTATTCTCCGGACCATTTTGTTGATACAGTCCATCCACCGGTACTTCTGCCCCGGCTACGCCACCGGAATTTTCATAAGTATTTTCCGTATGAGTACCATGCAGTCCGGCAACACACTCTCCTGTAAGCGGTTCAGTACCAATAATATCGATGATACCCGGATTCTCCGGTGTATTTGCATTATTTGCTGTACCTGCCGGATTTACCGTACCCGGCCTCCCTCCGGAGCCGCTTTCCGGCACTGCGGGCTTTTCAACGGCAGGATGGTTTTCAATAATCCTGCATATGGAATCCGTTGCCTTACCATTACCACCGGTGTTTATGGCAGGGTTGGCATGGCCGGGGTTCATAGTCAGGTTCACATGGACATTATTAACAACGTCCCGTGTGCCACCTTCAGGTAGAATAGCCGCTATATATATCCACTGGCCGGAATAATCTTCCCCGGATCCATACAAATGGCTTTTCTTTCTGCCGGATCCTTCTGAAAATGTGTCTTCCATATCAAGAGCTTCATCCCGTAACATGGTTTCGATATTTTCATTATTTTTGTTTTTGCAATGAACTTCAGGATTCCCATGCCCGGTACTGGCTAAATTAAGGATACTATTGAACTTCCCGGCTTTATAAATACCGTCCTCGGTCATAAACTTCCCCTGTTCCTGGTAATCCCCTCTACCGCTTCCATTCAATATTTCTGTAAAATCAATCATTGTTTCACCTCCTTTCCATATATTTTTATCAAATAAGATACCGTCTTGTTTTTTCCGTCCTCCTTTCCCCCTTCCAGGATAATAATGTTTACCTGATTTCATAATCACCAAAAACCTATCTCATAACAGTGCAGGATTATATGCAGACAATATGCTGTTAACATAATTTACCGTTTCCGGTATTGGTGGAACCCCGCCGTATTCCTTTACCCTTCCTGACCCTGCATTGTATGCCGCGAGGGCAAGCTTTACATCTCCGTTAAAGCTTTCAAGCAGTTTTTTTATCATTGTTATTCCGCCATTAAGATTCTGGTATATATCATATGCATCAGTTACGCCAAGACTCTTGGCTGTGTCCGGCATCAGCTGCATCAGGCCCATGGCGCCGCTTCCCGATGTTGCCCCGGGATCAAAGTTTGATTCTACTTTTATCATTTCTTTTATAAGGTCCGGGTCGACACCTGTTTCATTGCAGAACATTTCGACCATCCTTATTATATTTTCTTTGACAGGGTCCCTGTTATTTTCCTGAAGTGCTTCTTCCTGCATTCCTTTACCTGTTTCAGCAGCATACCCGGCCATTAAACTGTTAAAATTTTCCGGCATTAAATCCAGATATACCTTTTCACCAGTAACTTCTCCTGAATTTCCCCCGCCGGTAATTCCGTTTATCTTATCAATGCCGGCATTCAGCTTTTCTTCAAGCTCCACTATAAAACTCTTGCTTCCGGAAGCCGGCAGCATGCCATCAAAACGGTTTATTATTGTGCTTATGCGTGACTCTATCCTATTTATTGCCGCTGAAACAGGGGCCGAACCTGTATCCATACCTAAACCGCACTCCTTTTTTCGTAATTGAATCTCTGTATGCTGAACTCATCCGCATTTTTCTGCAGCTTTGATTTCATATCGCTTTCATATCTATCAAGTTTTCTTTCCTTAATCTTTTCCACAACCTTTTTTTCCTTCTCGGCATCTCCTATCTCTTTTCTCTTTTTAAGGACGGCTTCTTCCAGTATTTCGACAATCCTTCTTTCATCAGCAATTTTCTTTTCGAGGAAATTCAGGTAGTCTCGGTAATAGAATATTGTTTTGCTGTTATCATTGTTTAAAAGTTCCTCCATAAGCCTGTCCCTGTTCCTTTCAAATTCTTCAACCAGGCAGGACAGCTTTACTTTTTCATTATTAAGCTCAACCATAATATTTGCGAGGTCCTGCCTCAGGAGATCCCTTTTGAATTCCCTTAAATTCAGGACACTCTGAAGGTTAAATTTAAATTTTTTCGCCATAAGCAATCCTTTCCGTATGCTTTACCAGGTTGTTTTATCCTTCTGCTGTTTCTTTTTCCGTCACACCGGATTCATGTATAATATCCTTCAGCTTAATAAACCCTGACTCAAATGATTCCTTTTCCGCTATGTCCTGTTTTAAAAAATCATTTATGCTGTCAATATATCTTATTGCATGGTCCAGCACCGGATTCGTTCCGTTTACATATGCTCCCACCTCGATCAGGTCAGAGGACTTTTTGTAAGTGGCCATAATATTCACAACCTCTCTTGCAAGCTTTTTTTGCTCTTCGCTTACAATATCCGGCATAAGTCTTGACACACTTGAAAGCACATCTATTGGAGGATAATGGTTCATGTTTGCAAGATCCCTTGAAAGTATTATGTGCCCGTCCAGTATCGACATGACAGCATCTGAAACAGGCTCGTTCATGTCATCACCTTCTACCAGCACAGTATACAGGCCTGTAATGCTACCTTCACTGCCCATTCCGGCTCTTTCAAGTATCTTTGGCAGTTCTGCAAAAACAGAAGGCGGATACCCCTTTGCCGTTGGCGGTTCTCCCACGGACAACCCGACTTCCCTTCTTGCCATGCAGAATCTTGTAATGGAATCCAGCATTAAATTTACATCGAGACCAGATGACCTGAAATATTCTGCTATTGTTGTTGCGACATAAGCACCCTTGATCCTAACAAGGGCAGGCTCATCAGAGGTAACTGCAACAACTACACTTTTTCTCAAACCTTCTTCACCGAGGTCCTTCTCTATGAACTCCCTTACTTCCCTGCCTCTTTCTCCAATCAGGGCGATTATATTTACGTCGGCTACCGTATTCCTTGCTATCATCCCCATCAGGGTAGATTTTCCGACTCCACTCCCGGCAAATATACCTACTCTCTGCCCTTTCCCAACCGTAAGCAGGCTGTCAATTGCCCTGACCCCCAATGCAAGAGGTTCACTTATCCTCCTTCTTTCCAATACCGAAGGTGGCCTGTTCACTACAGGAAGCACCGCCTCCGGAACCAGCTTCCCCTTACCATCTATCGGGATACCAAAACCGTTCAGTACCCTTCCCAGCAAATCCCTGCATACTTCTACGGAAAATGCCTTTCCTGTTGAAATTACCGGACAGCCCGGTGATATCTTGCCAAGATCCCCCACCGGCATAAGCAGCACCCTGTTTTCCTTAAAGCCCACCACTTCTGCCATTACCGGATTTTCGGTCCTGCCTGTTATAATCTCACAAATCTCGCCCATTGAAGCTTTTGGACCGGTGGATTCTATAACAAGCCCTATCACCTGGGTAACACGGCCGTTTAAAGGGACAAGGTTGGAATTTTCGATTATTTCCAGATACCTCTCAGCATTGAATATGCTTATATCCTTATTATCCTTATCCGGTGCCGTTAAAATATCCTTACCTGAAAGCTTCATGTATTAAACCCTGTTTATTGCTTTTAAATTTATATTTTCCACTTATCATATTTTTTTATCAGCTTCTGAAAGAACCTCTCCCGAAATTTTCTTGAGCTGGCTTGAAATTTGGGTATCTATACTCCCGATCTCCGTCTCTATTACACATCCGCCTTTTTCTATCCTTTTATCATCGATAAACTTTATTTCCTTATACCTGTTTATGATCTCATCTATTTCCTCGCCCCTGCTTTTAATATACATATAATCATCCGGGTTCAGGTGGATTATCAACCTGTCCAGCTGCGGGACCGACTTCAGTGCCACTTTTAAGGAATCCATCACGATGCTGCTGTCTTCGGCTACCTTCTGCCTTATTATTTTTTCAGCCACGGTAACGCTCAGCCTGGTTATCTCTTTCTCCGACATCTTAAGTATTTCTTCCCTGTAGCTACCCAGGCCCCTTTTTATTTCTTCAAGTATGTTAAGCTCCCTTTCAAAGCTTCTTTTTGCCTCATCGTAACCTTTAGCGTATCCATCACTATACCCTTTTTCGGTGCCTGCCCTGAAAGCGGATTCCTTTATTTCTTCGGCTTCCCTTGCAGCATTTTCCATCAATAACTTCCTCCTGTTATCAATTGCCCCGGTTCCTTCCGTTTCCCATGCTTCCCCGGTATCCGCATCGCCGGCCACATTTTGGCTGCCATCCACAGGTATTACAGTCAACTTATAAACTTTGTCTATACAGGCATTCCCCAATTTTTTAATTATCATTACAAATACGGTCAAATTTTTAAAAACCTGCGTTTTTGTACGCAGCAATATCAGACAAGCACTTCAGCTCCACCCCTTGCAAGAATTATTTCCCCTGAATCATCCAGCTCCTTTATCTTCCTGACAATGGTCTGCTGTGAAGTTTCCACCTCGGTAATTCTAATTGGGCCCATCGCCTCCATGTCCTCCTGTATTATCAGCGAGGCCCTTTCACTCATATTCTTGAATATCTTATCCTTGACCTCCCTGCTGCTACCCTTTAAAGCCCTGCCGAGAATGTTTGAATCGATATCCTTGAGGATCCTCTGGATTGCCCGGTCGTCAAGCTTCAGTATATCCTCAAATACGAACATGAGGCTTCTTACCTCCTCGGCCAGTTTTTTATCCTTCTTTTCAAATGATTTTAAAATCGATTTCTCTGTACCACGGTCCACCTGGTTTAAGATCCCGACTATTTTTTTTATTCCGCTGACCGATCTCAGGTCCTGGCCGGCAAAGCTCGAAATCTTTCTTGAAAGAATACTTTCTACTTTTGCAATAACTTCAGGAGTGGTCCTGTCCATTGTAGCTATCCTTATGCCCACTTCTGCCTGCTGCTCCGGCTTCAGGGAGCATAATATCTTTGATCCCTGTTCATATGGCAGGTATGAAAGCACAAGTGCTATGGTCTGGGGATGCTCGTTCTTTATTATATTCAGCAATTGCTCAGGTTCGGTGCCCCTTAAAAAATGAAACGGCTTTATGCTTATTCTATCTGCAACCTTTTTGGACAGTTCAAGGGCCTTGTTTTCCCCAAACGCTTCTTTCAGTATGGATTGGGCATAATTCATCCCGCCCCTGTCAAGATTGTCCCTTGTTATGAAATCCTCATAAAATTCCTGGAGCACTGCTTCTTTTTTGCTGGTCTCTATATCTTTCAGGTTTGCTATCTCAAGGGCAAGTTCCTCAACCTGGTCAGCATGCAGGTGGCTCATTATTTTTGCAGCCGTTTCCGTTCCCATGCTTATTAAAAGAACGGCTACCTTCTTCAAGCCTTTCTCCCGGTTGTCGCTCTTTACAATTTCCTGTATACTGCTTTCCAGCACCCATCACCTGCCTGAAAATTAATTATTTCCTAATATTTCTCAGAGAGCCAGTTCTCTATTACCCTCATTGCTATATCGGGATTATTACCGGCTTCAATAGCTACCAGCTCTTTAAGTTCCGGATATATGTCCTTGTTTTTTTTATCAAGAACCCTCTTTCGTATTTCCGCCAGCTTTTCCCTTTTTTGTTCTACAGTCAGCTCTGAATCCTTCAGCCTGAAAAAATCGCTCAATGATTCACCTTCACTTAGCAGATCCGGCAGGCCTCCGGAACTGCCTGTGTTTTCGGCGTCACGGGCAGAAGGGACCTCATTCTTATATATATTCATTCCCCCTCCCTTGCCCGATAACGGCAATCTTCCCTGTGGCAGGGTATTTACCCTTCTCAAACCATTTTTCATCCCGAAGCCGAATCCGCCGCTTTTCTTACCTGCTCTTAAAGTTAACATAAGAAGCATGATTATTAGCAGGATGCCGGGCCACGCTTTTCCGCCGAAAGAAAGTATTTTTTGCCATATCGATGGTTCGATTACCGGTTCAACTGCAAACCCCTCTTCAGTTTCGATAAAATCCATAAGTTCGATTGAGATGCTGTCGCCCCTTCCGGTATCTATTCCTGCAGCCGAAGCCACAACGGACTTTATGTCTTCCATCTCTTCACCGGATATGCTGGCATCCAGGAAAATCCCTATATTTAATTTGTCTATTTCCCCCGCATTGTATTCTATCTTCTCGATTTTCCTGGAAACACCATACTCTACCTGGTTTTCTTCCTTGTTGTAATAATTTGAACCAGTCTCTCCGTCTTCCGTTACCTCGGCATATACAGGATTCTCTTCTTCTCCTTCTTCGCCTTCAATTTCAAACTGGGGCACATTTGAATCGGTCCCTGCCATACCTCCCGTATCTGGCTCCTGGATATCCCGGTTATAATTCTCTTTCAGGGTTACAGAACTTAAAACCACGCCATTGCCGTCTTCACCTGGCAGATAAGTCTCCGTTTCCGATTGCCTTTTATCAAAATTCAGGTCAGCTTTTACATTTACCACCACATTGCCGGCCCCGAATATTCTTGTAAGCATGCCGGTTATGCTGTTTTCTATCCCGCTTTCTACTTCTCTTGCCATCTTCTGTCTTTCGGTAACCTGCGCATCCTCCCCGCCACCGGCAGTAAGCAGGTTCCCGCTGGTATCAATTATGGATATATTATCCAGTTCGAGCCCCTTCACTGCATTTGAAATCAGGTTTCCTATCGCTTTAATGCTTTCGCTTCTCAGCGCCGTACCGCCTGCAAGCTTTACAATTATCGATGCGCTTGCTGCCGTGCTCTCTTCCGTAAAGAGGTCTTCTTCAGACATAACAAGGTGGACACGGGCAGATTCAATTTCACTTATTTCTGATATTGTTCTCGAAAGCTCACCTTCGAGGGCCCTCTGGTAATTTACCTGCTGTGTAAAGTCTGTGAGGCCAAAGAACTGCTGGTCAAAAAGTTCGAATCCGACAATTGAATTATACGGGATACCCTCACCTGCAAGAGTCAGGCGTGCATTTGCAAGCTCGCTGCTTTTAACCCTTATGATTGTCCCGTCTTCGGACAATTCATATGCTATCTTTGCATTATCAAGCTTCTCTATAACAGACGATGCTTCTTCCGGCTGCAGCCCGCTGTAAAGAACACACTGCTCGGGCCTGCTGCTCCACTTAATGAGCAAAAAAACAGAAACAATCACTACGAGTATGATCAGGACGATTGAGATTTTTTGGGTAATTGTCAGTGAATTTATAAGTCTTTTTAATTCACCTGTTTTTACCTGGTTATTTTTACTGAAGTGATTGTTGTTTACTGCCATATCTTAAAAAATCCTTGCCGTCTCCAATAACGTTATTTAGATCTGCATCCTTGATATTTCGTTATAAGCATCTATAACCTTGTTTCTTATCTGCAATGTCAGCTGCATTGACAGTTCCGCTTTTAATGCGGATATCATTACTTCGGCCAGGCCGGTTTCATCTCCGGATAAGGCTTTCTTTACATTCGCGTTTGCTTCCTCCTGCAATTTACTTACAGACTCGATACCGTCTTTTATGCTCTCTGCAAATCCCTTCTGTCCATCGCCGCCTGTGGAAAGCGTTTTCTTTACAGCAGATGAACCGGCGGCCCCGCCGATACTGCCCGTACCTCCTATGCCTGTGACATTCATTTTTCCAAACTTTCCTTTCGATCCGTTTAAAAGCTTATAATGGAATTAAACCCTTATTGAACACCCTTATGCTTATTACTCCTGCCAGCCCTAACAAATTTTATTTTTTAACTCCGGCACCACCTATTCTTCCCTGGCCTTTTAAAAATTATTTACCCATATCAATTGTCCTGGTTATCATCAGTTTGGTTGATTCAATTGCCGTAATATTTGCCTCATATGCCCGTGTGGCTGATATCATATCGACCATCTCATTTAAAATGTTCACATTGGGGAGCTCGACAAAGCCTTCTTCGTCAGCTCCAGGATTTCCTGGATCATACTTCATGACAGGCGGGCTGTTGTCCTCAACTATACCTGCCACCTCAACTCCCATTGCCTTCATGCTGCTGTCAAGGCTGGTTATGAACCCGTCCATCTCCCTACTCTTCAGGAGAACCGATTTTCTTTTATAGGGAGTACCATCAACAGATGAAGTAGCGTTTGCATTTGCTATGTTATTTGATATAACATCTATCCTCAATCTTTCGGCAGAGAGCCCTGTTGCACTTATCTCAAGGGTTTTAAACATCGAGAACATATTACTTACTTCCTCCCCTCGTTAATCACATTCAAAAGGTTTTTAAACTTCCTGGAGAGAAGGGAGATGTATGTATTGTATTCAAGTGCACTTTCTGCAAGTAATGACATTTCCCTGTCAATGTCCACATTGTTTCCATCCGGTCTTACCGAGGTGCCGGTCTCCCTGAAGACTTCCGGGTTCGCAGACTCAATCTCTTCCATTACCTGGTTTTTATTGTACTCTCCTATTCCCTTAGCTGCTTTTGATAGCTCGGCCTTAAAATCAACATCTATCCTTTTGTATCCGGGGGTGTTGACATTTGAAATATTATTCAGGATTGCTTCATGTCTTAAAGAAGCTCCGGAAACTGCTTTTTCGAGTATTGATATGATCGGGTCATCTATCATTCTTAAATAACTCCCTTCAACCGGCTTAAAAGCATAAAAGGGACCGGGCTTTTTCCCTTAACCGGTTTTTATTCAATAAACATGTCCTTCTTTAATATTTTTCTTTTTTAAAATAAAAAAGGACAATGCCTTTAAAAGACACCTGTCCTTCCGTGAACAATTATAATCCTTTTTCTATATTCAGTTTTTTATTTTATGTTATTTAATTTCGTCAGATGTTAAGAATAACTTAAATATTATTTTAAAAAATTATGCAATTAAA
>JAFGDA010000056.1 GCA_016932375.1 Actinomycetota bacterium
TAACCTTACATTCAACATTTATGCTGCATTCCTTTATCAGGGGTGCATTTACCTTAAAGCCCTTTTCCCTGGTCAGGCCAAGCTCACTGAATTTATCAAGGTTTCTTCCGGATTTTGTACCGCAAAAATTACAGACATCAACCATTTTTTCATCAGGCACGTTTATAACGAATTCTTTTGAGTCGCTTATAAGCTTGTGGCTGTACCTTGAAGGCCTTATTGAAATTGATACCATCGGAGGGTCGCTACATACAGTCCCTGCCCAGGCAAGAGTTATTATATTATCCTTGCCTCCGCTCGAACATGAAACCAGTACCGCGGGATTCGGGTACATTCTCTCAGAGATGTGGACAATCTTTTTCATAAAGTCTTCCTTTCTGTCCTATATGGTTATTGGAGCAATGGTTTATATAATAATAGTTTTTATAATTTTTCCTAAAAATTATAACCAATATTATTGTTTATAACAATTTACTATTTTTGGAATATTGTTATAAATTAGGACAATTTGTTATAGAATGTATACTGTAAAATATGATAATAGGTGATTTTAATTGAAAAAGTTACTGGCAAGGATTATCCCCATCAGGGGAATGATTGTTTCGGGAGATACTTCTCCTGCGGGGCCCATACCTTTACTGCCTTTTATGGGTGGCGGGGCAACCTTTTCCGACGATATTGTAAAATACTTAAAATCAGTCGTCTCCGAGAAAAGGGTAAAAGCCATAATATTTGAGATAGATTCACCGGGAGGTACTCCATATGCAAGCAAGGAAATTGCGGATGCAATTAAAGATATTAGCAAGCCAACGGTCGCACAGATAAGGGAACACGGTACTTCGGGGGCTTACTGGATAGCATCGGCCTGCAAAAAAATAATTGCAGATCCCCTATCAAGCATCGGGGGCATCGGGACCAGGGCTGACAGGCTTGACCTTTCAGAGTTGGCTAGAAAGATAGGTATAAAGATAGACACTTTTACAAGAGGCGAATATAAAGGTGTCGGCTCCCCGTATTCAGAAATGTCCGAAAAGGAAAAACAGTTTATAGAGGACCATGTTGAGTCTTTTAACCGGTATTTTGTAAATGAGATACAGGAAAACAGGAATATAAGGGACGAAAAACTTCTGGAAGACATTACTTCCGGGAAAACCTTCCTGGGCAAACAAGCCCTTGAGCTTGGGCTTATCGATTACCTTGGCGGAAACCAGAAAGCGCTGGAAATCGCAGGGGAAATGTCAGGGGTAAAATTAATCGCTGATTACCGCAAGGGCAGCGCGGAAAAGCCGGGATTTATGGCAAGAATGCTCAGGAAAATGCTTTAGGCTTGAACTATCCACTTTCTACTACGATGAATATCAGTATCCAATAACGTCTACTTATAATATTTTATAGATAAATATTTCATAAAATTTATTTATAATTTTAATCATATTCCTGTCCAATTTAAGTAAAACCTTTGATTTTATATCTTCCGGGACCCCGCCATAATATGCTTCTGCGATCCCTCCTGCAATGCACGCGATAGTGTCGCTGTCCCCTCCTATTGAGACAGCTTTCCTGACTGCATCTTCATAGCTACAGGATTCAAGGAATACCATAATAGCCTGCGGGACACTTCCCTGGCAGGTCTCATTAAAGCCATATACTTCCCTTATTCTTTCAATTGTGTCATCAAGGTCATACCCAAAATTTCCTGCAATATATTCCTTTATTTTTTCCTTGCCTGCACCTGTTCTTGCCAGGTATACAGCTGCTGCCGTGGCCTGTGCACCCTTGATGCCTTCGGGATGGTTGTGGGTAACTTCTGCGCTTCTTTTTGCTTCCGCCAGTACCTCTTCAATAGTCTTATAAGCAAAACCCACTGGGCTTACCCTCATGGCAGAGCCATTTCCATAGCTATTATATGGCCCCATGCTATCAGAACTTCCCCATATATGGAAATTTCCGCCATAGCCTCTTTGCGGATACATCCTGTAATATTTCCTATAATAGTCGGCATAGTTTCCGCCATTAAGGATGCAATCTGCTGTTGCAACAGTAAGTACAGTATCATCTGTAAAGCATGATTCTTCCGTTAAAAGCGGAAAATCTACCGTCTTTATATTATTGAATTCATAGACCGAACCTATGATATCACCAACTATTGCTCCAAGCATAATTACCTCTTGATAATTTCTTCAATGAATAATTTTTTTTTAAAATATTGTAACACTGCTAACGCTATTTATTTCAGCTTTCCCTTTATTAAAAGACCGCCGTATTTCGCATGCTTTTTGGCATAAGTGTGGCATGTTTGCTGATTTAATTTATAAAAAACAGCCTTATATAAACCGCCCGATTTCTTCAGTAAGATAAAATGGAATGGAGACCAAAGAATATTTGGATTTTTCCCCGGTTGTGGTTTTTACATCAACTTTAGTGATTAACGGTTTTTCGGAATTGATCCTGACTGCTATCTTAAAATCTCTTTCTGACATAAATTGGTGCAGCGATTTTAAGCTGCCTGCGGCTCCGGATTTCACCTCTACGGGTATTATCCCTGTTTCGTGCTGGATAAGATAATCTATTTCTGTTTCTGAACCTTTTTTTGTCCTTATATAATAATTCAGACGGGGATCAATAAACCTCATTGGGATAGTCCTCAGTATCTGGCCCACTACTTGTTCAGAAATGCCGCCCTTATTTATTCTTACCAATTCTTTTAACTCTTTTTTAGTCTTCATGACTATCCCCTGGAGAGCAGATACCAGCCCCGTATCCAGGAAAATGACCTTGAACTTTTTTTCATTCTCCTGGGCAGCCAGGGGAATCCCTCTTCCTGAGCTATGATTTACCCTGTGGCATATTCTTGCGGAACATAATAGCTCCAGTGCACGTTTTAAAGCAGCAGCTGTATCCCCCCGGTCCACTTTACTAAACATAAAATTTTTCCCTATAAGACGGGGAATCGCCATCAAAACTTTATACAATCTTTCAGGAGGGACCCTTCCTGAGTACTTATTAAAATCATCAATAAAAGTGTTGATAAGACTCTGGTGTATTTCAGCAACTTCAATTGGTGATTTGTTTGTAGTCCATTCTTTTACTGCAGCAGGCATGCCTCCTATAGTTATGTAATCGCTGAAAAGGTCCAGAAGTTTATCATGGATCGGCACCGGGAAAGAAGAATCTAATTTTATCTCTTCTAAAAATTTTACAAGTATATCCTCTCCACAGGCCAGTAAAAATTCTTTAAAAGACATAGGTTCCATAAATAAGTAAGATATCCTGCCAACCGGCATGGAAAAATTATGGTCCTTTAAGACAAAATCAAGAAGCGAGCCTGTTGAAATGACTGGAAGTTCAGGAGCCTCTTCATAGAACCATCTAAGATTTGCCAGTATATGAGGTGCCTTCTGTATTTCGTCCAGGAATAATAGAGACCCTGACTTATCTATGCGCATACCTTTGATACGTTCAAGATTGATCAGGACATCTGCCGGTGATTTTTCTTTGAAGATCGCGGCAAGATCCGGCTCTCTTTCAAAATTCAGTTCGATCAATTTTAGGCCTATAGATCTGGCAAAGTCCCTGACAAGCCAGGTTTTGCCCACCTGTCTTGCCCCCCTTAAGACAATAGGTTTCCTGTCAGTTTTACGGTACCATTTGTTAAGATTGTCAGAAATA
>JAFGDA010000057.1 GCA_016932375.1 Actinomycetota bacterium
GATAAAAACCTTTCCTGGTGTGATGATGCAACTCTTTTTTTTAAAAAAATGAAAATACCTGTAATTTATTTTGATGATGATTACTTCGAGGTCATATCTACCATTAAAGAAACGGTCCCGGAACCGGCAGTTCAACCGGATGACAATAAGACACCAGATAATACTTCAGCGGTTTCTTCCGGGCCGGAGAAAATAAGATTAATTGAAAAGGAAAAAATAGTAGAGAAAAAAATCTATGCAGGTATTGAAAAAAAGATTGTAATTGTTTCAAATCTTACGAAATGTGCAGGTTCTACCACAATTACTATTAATCTTGCTAAATATATTTCAAACCAAAATATTATCCCTACTGTTATCGAACCGCCAATAGAAAGTCCCACTTTGTTTCACTGGATGGCAATTGAAGAGAAACTAAACAGCAGTAACGGATCAGCAGTAGATAGCTTTTGCTCATACCCTCATGAGATATGGGAAGGAAAGACTATCAGACCTAAATCCGAATTTATCTTTGAAGGTATTGCCTGGATAGTGGCTGATGACAGAAAAGAAATAATTGATAGCTGGGATTATAATCAGATGATAAAACTTATATATGCCTCAAGTCTTTCTCCTATAACACTAGTAGATATCGGAAGCAATCTTGACCATGATTCCGTAAAACCGATACTATCAAGTGCCCATGTAATCCTTGTTGTAACAGATCCTTTTCCATCTTCCTGTATTAGACAAAACCAGAAGCTTGAAGAAATAATCAAGCTAAGGCAGGAAGGGTTTCCCATACATTTTGTGGTAAATAAGTGGAACAGTGGAGTAGAAGAAAAAGAATTCTTGAACTATCTTGGATGTGAACCTGCAGCATTTATATCTGCAATCAATCCGGAGTTTCTCTACAGGGCAAATTACAGGAGCATTATACCATACGAGTTTCCCGAAGTTTCGGCTTTACTTAACGGTCCACTTAAAAAAATATGTTTGCTTTTCCTGCCGGGAAAATTTATAAGATCTGCTTCTTCAGGAGAAAAAAATAGGTGGTCGATAGTCCCCGGGCTAAAGAGATTTTCATCTAAATTAGTAAGTACGAGGGAGAGTTTGTTTTGAAAAAAAATATTGGATTCAGAAGATTTAAGCTCAGTAAATTGTTTTCTGTTTTAGGGATTATTTTTATCCTTTTGGCCCTGGCTTCCATGTACTACTGGGAGACAAAGGGAAGAAAGCATTTCCTATATAGTGAAGTAGTGGTTTTAAATCAAAGTGTTGAAGAAGGTGACATAATAACTTCCGAAATGCTCAAGATCATAAATGTAGACAGGCAAAGTGTTATGGAAGGAGCCATTACCGGTAAAGATGAAGCTTCCGGAAAGAAAGCCGGGCATTTTATCCCCGGATACAGTCAGTTAAGTTCAGTCTATTTTCTGGATGAAGAAAAGGTCCTAAACCAGAATGAATATATTTTTACCGTTCCTGAAAACTGGATTATAACCATCCCTAATTCACTCAGAAGGGGAGATGCCATATACTTTTATCCGGTCAAGATTCATGATGAAAAAAATGATGAAGAAGGCCCAACTCAGAGTGCGCAATACGGTAGCAAAATAAATCTTTCTGATCATGAAATCAAAAGCGAAAGTTCTATATTGGAAAGCAGGGTCGCATATCTAAAAGATTCGGGAAACAGGGAGATAGTGACCATTTCTTCAGAGGATAGATATGATGCAAGCTCAAAGATCGCAACATTGGAGATCATAGCAACTCTTGAAGATGTCTCTTACCTGCAGGATTTGGCAGATAATGATTATAAATTTATCATCCTTTACAAGGACAGCAAAATTTAAGCTGAGGAGATAGATTTGCAGAAAAAGAGCATTCTGCTAATTAGCAAAAACGAAAAGATAAAAGCCAGTCTTTTGGAGACCGGTTATTTTAAAAATGTAGATATTTCTGAGAGTTTCAATCCCGGACTTTTAACTGATGTAGATATTTTAATTATCGATGATAAGGTTATGTCCTACAGCCAGTATATCCAAAGCCATAACCTTCATTTTAAAAAAATAAAAAGCAATTATTTTATAACAAACGATACCGAAACCTATACTACAATCCATAAGAAACTTTCCTCTTATGGGATAATAGTGCTCCCCCCGCAGCTTACCGAAAAGCAGATCTGCGGAAAAATTTGTTCTGCTGCAATTGAAAGGTTCCCGGTGGAAAACAGTGTCGCCTGTTTCTGGGGAGCTGGTCATTGTGCTGGAGTAGATATGGTTAGCCAGTCCATTGCTCAGAATCTTTCTGATATAACAGAAAAAGATACGGCTCTTCTTATTCTAAATGGAGAAGAAGGGACAAGTTATATTAACCCGGAAAACTACACCCATGGACTTGCGGATATTAAAGAAAAGCTTAAAAACAATATCCTATCAGAAGTAGAGCTTAAAAATACCTGTATAAAGAACAGAAGACTTTATATCCTTCCGGGGGAAAAGGATCTCTCCAGGGCAAGACATTATCATCCGGAAGAAATTGAAAAACTTATTCATCTTTCTTCCAGAATTTTTAATGTGGTCCTTATAAACTGCGGAAGTGCAGTTACCGGTATGAATATAGGTGCCTTAAATTCAGCAAGCTTTAAGTACCTTATAACCACTCAGAGTGACAGGTACTTTAAAAATTTTAAAAAATTAGAGGAGCAGATCCTATCAAATCTGGGTATTTCTGCAGGTGAATTTTCCCTGATACTTAACAAATATGTAGATTCAGATGGGCTTTTAACTGAAATCGATATATCCAAAAAATATGGTATGTATCTTACCGGGGTTGTCCCACTTGTTGATTATGTGGTTGGTCTTAATGCTGAAATAAATAAAAAACTTCTCTCAGATTATTCCAGACCATATAAAGATTGTATTAAAAATATAACGCACTCTATAGCCCGGGATTTAAAAATGGAGATCATCCGGAATGAAAAAAATCACAGTATTTTAAAAAATTTAGGAAACAGGTTATTGGGGAGGAACTAGAAATGGAAACCGGGCTTTTAGGAGATATTGGAAGAGGAAACGAGAAAGATTTGAGTGATAACAATATGGCGAACTTAACACCGGAGTTTTATGTTGATGATTATTTAAAAAATATAAAGGGAAAAAATGAATCTATAAAACCTGCTTCATCTTTAAGCGAAATGGATGTATTTATGAACCTGTGTCAGGCTGTCCAGTCGCACTTTGAAAAGCAGTGGAAGGAAAGCGGGGGGCAGGAACAGAAGATACTCGAAAGGCAGACGAAAGCTATTATCGGTATCCCTGATAATGTAAATTATTTTAAGGATTTAATATATAAATTTTTGGATAAGAATAATCTTCTAAATTACCCCTATCCATGCTGGTACAGGAGCCTTGTTGATGGAATATTTCATGAAGTTTGGGGACTTGCAGGCATAAGCGCCTGGATTGATATGCCTGAGAGTTCATCTGCAAAGATAATCGGGGAGAGGATCTACTTTATGATTGATGGGAAGATGGTTTTGCAGGAACAGACTATAACTTCAAGTAGATTCGGAGCACTTAAAAAGGCACTCCTGCTTCTCACTCCTGAGATCTCGCAGGCCAGATCCAATATTGAAGTACTCATGCATTCAGGGGAGAGGGTAACCATATATGACAGCCC
>JAFGDA010000058.1 GCA_016932375.1 Actinomycetota bacterium
ACCCTGTTGCCTCATTTAAAAAAGTATTCGAAAGACCATTCGTTGCCTCATTAATAAAAGTATCTGAAATAACATATTAATGGGTAGTGATATACAGGTAGTAGTAGAGATGTGCTATCCCTTGATATACTTGCATTATCGAAAATCCGTATTATAATTAATAATGAAATTTATAGCTTAATTGCAATAAATTGCATTATTGAGTCATGACTTTATCTTTTTTTAAGTAAAATTTTTTTTAAATAAAGGTAAATTTAACCGGGGATAAAAAAATGTCAGAACTAACGAAAGATGAGGTAATTGAACTTACCGAAAAATCCTATCAGGCAAGGATGGATATCCTGAGGATGATGCGAAGCGGCGAAGGGCATATAGGCGGGGCTTTTTCTGCACTTGATATAATAACGGTTTTATATAACCGTATACTGAGGCATGATCCCCGTAACCACAGGTGGCCGGACAGGGACCGGTTCATCCTTTCAGCCGGGCATAAATGCCTGGCACTGTATGCCACTCTGGCACAACAGGGATATTTCGACAGGGAAGTGCTCTGGACCTACAACACCTTTAATAACAAAGTACAGATGCACCCCGATGAGAAAATGCTTCCGGGAGTAGAATTTCCGACAGGATCACTCGGACATGGTTTCCCTGTAGCCAACGGGATAGCGCTGGCAGGAAAACTTGACAGGAAAGATTATCGCGTATTTACAGTACTTGGAGATGGGGAATGTGCCGAGGGAAGCATATGGGAGGCAGCGATGGCTGCTGCTCACCACAGGCTGGATAACCTTACAGCCATTGTTGACAGAAACGGGCTGCAGGTAAACGGCAGGACTGCTGAAATAATGAGCAGCTCTCCCCTGGAGGAAAAATTTAGCGCTTTTGGATGGAATGTAAAGGTCATAGACGGCCATAATTTTAAACAGGTATATCAGAGCCTTTCTTCGGTCCCATTCGAACCGGGAAGGCCTTCCTGTATTATAGCCGATACGGTAAAATGCAGGGGCCTTACCTTTGCTGAAAATAAATTTGAATTTCACCACTGGCATTGTGAATCCACAAAGATAGATGAAGCCATAAATATCGTAAGGAAAGAGAAAGAAAAGGAGTTGTCCAGAATTGGAAAGCAAGGAAAATAAATTACAAAACCCGGAAGAAGCAAATCCGGTTAATGACATTTTTGAGGATCCCAGGAAGATCATTGCACAAACACTGGTCGATCTTGGGAAGTCGAATCCCAATGTGGTTTTCATATCATGCGATTCATCTCTTGGTGCTTCCGGGGAACATTTCAGGAAGAATTTCCCTGAAAGGCATTTTGAGATGGGGATTGCCGAACAGAGTTCCATGAGTACCGCAGCCGGCTTTGCCTTATCTGGAAAAATACCATATATAACCGCATATGTTCCTTTTATAACATTCAGGTGCTTTGAGCAAATAAGGGATGATGTCTGCAAAACCAATCTCAATGTGAATATAATGGGAAATAACTGCGGGTTATCAGTAAGCTCTCTCGGACCCACCCATGTAATACTCGAAGATGTTTCAGCGATAAGGGCTTTTCCCAACATCACCATCATCTCACCTGCAGATGGGCCTGAATACCCGCCAGGCAGTAATTGCTGCTGCGGAGATCAGTGGTCCTGTTTATCTAAGGGTACACAGGATGAAGGCAAAAAGGATACACCCGGAAGACTACCGGATTAAGGTAGGGCGTGGCGAAATTTTAAAGAAGGGAAACGATGTTACTGTTATTGCATGCTCGACAATGGTTTCAAATTCACTGGAAGCTTCAAATATATTGAAAGGAAGACATATAGATACCGAGGTAATAAACATGCATACCCTTAAGCCTGTAGATAGTGAACTTATTCTTGAATCCAGTGCCAGGACAGGAAGGGTTGTAACTGTTGAGGAGCATACTGTTGTAGGTGGCCTTGGTAGTTCGGTAGCAGATGTACTTGTAAAAGGGAACCCTGTTAAAATGGATATGATAGGCATTGAAGATAAATTTGCCCTTGTCGGGCAGTATCCAGAACTAATTGATTATTACGGATTGACCCCGGAAAAAATAGCAGACAGTATAGAACAGTTTCTCAGATAAAAGGAAGGTATTACCTTTATTAAAGGGAAGGCCTGAAGCAGGAAAGTATTACCGGAAGACACAGATCATTATTGGTTTTAGATGTAGAATGGTTAAACTATTGAAATCATTGAGTTAATTTTTAAGGTAATATTTGAAGTTTTTTAAAGATTAAAAACGCAAAAAAAAGGGGAATATATGAAAGTAGCCATAGGTTGTGATGAGCTTGGTATCGATCTGAAGGATGCCCTTATAGAGGTTTTAGAGGAAAAGAATATCGAATACAGGGATTTTGGAGTTAACAGCCCTGAACCAATTGATTACCCTGATAAGGCAGCGGAAGTCACTGGGGAAGTTCAGAACGGGAATTTTGATCGTGGGATACTCATATGCGGGACCGGGATAGGCATGGCAATATCCGCCAATAAGTTTAAGGGTATAAGGGCTGCCTGCTGCTATGACATATATTCCACCCAGAGATCAATTCTGTCCAATGACTGTCAAATAATTACCATGGGTTCCCTGGTTATCGGTAGGAATGCCGCCCAGGAACTTTTAAAAGTCTGGCTTGATATAGAGCATACCGGCGGAACAGTAAAAAAGGTCAAAAAAATGGAAGCCCTGGAAGAGCGGTAGCATATACTGGAATATGTATTTCCGGTTTATATACACTGACCAAAAGCAAAAAACAGGAGTAATATACAAATAAGATGCCATATGATACAAAATTGATGGTAAAGGTGGCAAACCTTTATTACAGGGAAGGCCTGAAACAGGAAAGTATTTCAAGGAGACTGAAGATATCAAAATACCAGGTCAACCGTATCATCAAGAAGGCAGTTGCAAACGGCATGATTCAAATCAATATCATTGATCCCACAGTCATTGTATCAGCTCTCGAGGAAAAGCTTGAAAAAACGCATGGGCTCAAGAGGGCTATTGTCGTGCAAAATTCTGGCCTTTCGGAGTTTGAATTAAAAGCAAAGCTCGGACAGGCAGCCGCAGAATATCTTACTGATATAATCAAGGACGGCGATATAATAGGTGTGTCCTGGGGGACGACAATAAATGAGGTAGTTAATCACCTACCGCCCAGGATAAATAAAAAAGTTGAAGTAGTACAGATAACCGGAGGCAGTCATAAACTGTCAGTAAACCTTAACTGTCATGATATAACAAGGAGGTTTGCATCATGCTTCAACGTAAATCCGCACCTTCTCTATGCACCGGCATTAGTGGATTCCAAAAAAATGCATGACCTGATGCTCAAAGAGACATCCATAAAGAAGACTTTCGATTATTTCAGCAGGCTTTCTATAGCCATTGTCGGGATCGGAGCCATGTACCCGAAAATGATTTCCACACTTGTAAAGACAGGACACATATTGGACCAGGACCTCGAAAACCTGAAAAATAGGGGTGCTGTAGGTGACGTGTATTCGCATTTCTTTGATATAAACGGAAAGATTTGTGATAGCGATATTTCTAGCAGGCTGATTGCCATGCCGGTAAAGGAGCTTCTTAATGTACCATACTCCATCGGGGTTGGGGGGGGAGAGCTGAAGGCTGAAGCCATACTGGGAGCCATGAGGGGCAATTATGTCAACATACTGGTAACGGATAGTGCCGCAGCTGAAAAGATCCTCAAGCTTTCCTGACAGGTATTTTTTACCAGTAAATCCATACTGATAATTCATTAGAAGCAAATTAATGGCAGCTAACAGGTTTTAAGGGATTATTTTGTAAAAATATGCAATATATTGCACTTAAACATTTTATTGTGATTTGTTAATATGATCTTACTATAATCCTGCATCTATTTTAATATTTTATTTAATCATTTATTATAAGATTCATTATTGGTTTATTTATTGGATTCCCGTAAAGTAGTGATTATATATGGATAAAAAATTCATTCTCCTTACAAATGACGATGGTATCAATGCCCAGGGCCTTTACCACCTCTACAGGTCTTTAAAAGATACCGGGAAATATGATGTATGCATTGTTGCACCTGATAAGGAGAGCAGTGCAGTCGGGCACGCAATAACCGTATTCAGGCCCATATCGGTAACCAGGGAATACAGGGACGGTGAATTTTTTGGGTATGCACTGGACGGAACCCCGGCAGATTGTGTAAAGCTGGCTGTAAGGGCAATTCTGGAAAAACCTCCCGATCTTTTAATATCCGGCATAAACCAGGGCCCCAATATGGGGGAGAATATAATTTATTCCGGGACAGTTTCAGCTGCAACTGAGGGCACGATGTGCGGCATATCTTCAATGGCAGTTTCTATAGACAACATGATAGACCCGGATTTTGGCTATGCTTCAAAATTCATGGCCGGAATTGCCGCCAGGGTGCTTGAAAATGGAGGTTTCCCCACAGGAACACTTCTTAATATAAATATACCGGACATGCCGGAAGGCGGGATAAAAGGGGCCAGGATAACTATCCAGGGTGACGTGAAATTCAGGGAGTTTTTTATCAAGAGAAGGGATCCGAGAGGAAGGGACTATTACTGGATGGACGGTGAACTTATAGAGCAGGCAGCAGATGAGGAGTTTGATTATATTGCCGTGAAGAATGGATTTGTCTCAATTACGCCGATACATTATGATATGACCGATTATAAAGCCATTGATTATTTAAAAAAGTGGGATCTAAAAAATTTAATGAAGTGAAGGTCCTGTGCAATCTATTTTTTATGTGGTTCTTATAAACTTTTAAACTAATTTTTGAATGCAAATTGCAGGAATAACCCCGGGCAGTTGTTGGAAGGCAACACCAAAATATGCAATATTTGACGAATGGTTTGTGATAAAATTTATTATAATGGATATTTATTAGATATCCTAAAATATAATTTTCAGGAAGGCTTATGATTATAAAGAAAGACCAGTTCATTTCACAGCTGGAAGTAGGCATACCGGTGGATTCCGTATTTATTGTTTCCCGGAAGCTTATAAAGAAGAAAAAGAATGGTGAAGATTTTTGCAGTGTAACTCTCCAGGACAAGGATGGAACAATTGAAGGCGTGCTATGGACAGAAGCTTACTGCAGGAGCAGTGAGTTCGCAGAAGGGGATCTTGTCAGGATAAAAGGCGAGGTTAAGGAGTACAGGGGAAGCAGGCAGCTTGTTGTGGAGGACCTTAAGGCGGTTCACGATGAAGAGGGCATCGATTTTTCGGATTACGTGATGACCACAGGCAAGGATATTGAGGAAATGTTTTCACAGATAACTGCTTTTATTGACAGTATAAAGAACATCCATTTGAAAAAGCTTTTTGCGCTGTTCACGGAAGACCCGCAGTTTGTAGATAACTTCAAGAATGCAACTGCGGCAATCCAGTACCACCATGCATACAGGGGAGGCCTTCTTGAGCATACCCTCGCTGTGACCAGGGTATGTGATGCGCTGGCCGCTATTTATGAAAACCTGAATCGGGACCTGCTTATAAGTGGAGCGATGCTACATGATATAGGGAAGATAAGGGAATATGACAGCAGGATAAATATGAAGGTAACTGATGAGGGTAAGCTTCTGGGGCATATTACTATTGGTTATGGATGGGTCCTTGAAAAGATAGAGCAGATAGAAGGTTTTCCCGAAGACCTCAAAAACAGGCTTTTGCATATTATTCTTAGCCATCATGGTCACCGTGAATTCGGCTCACCCAAAAGGCCCAAGATACTGGAAGCTTTTGTGGTTTATCATGTAGACCATATGGATGCCGATATAGGGGGTTTCAGCAGGATCCTTGAATCGAATACCGGTGATAATGACTGGTCGGAATATATGAGGAATTTTGAAAGGTCGGTATATATAAAACGTCTTGAGACCGGGGAAGAGGATTCAGAAGATTACGGCGGGCCGTTTTTTTACCCGGATAAAAAGCCCCAAAAAAAATCAAAAGAATCTCCTCCCGGCCCGGAACAGGAAGGATTATTTTAAACTCCTGAATTTATGGACGGAAACGTTTTGCCACAACAGGTTCTTTTAAGTCTTTATTATTTTATTCAGTATTGGTATAGTGTTTAATAGGAATAATCCAATAATATGGAAAATAAAATAAATAAAATCAAAAAGACAGTACGGGCTCTGGCAATAAAGAATAATGCTGACCTTGCGCTTATTTTCGGTTCATATGCCCGTGGGACCAACACCAGGCATTCGGATCTGGATGTGATTTTTGTTGAGCGGACTAAAAAACCTTTCTTAAAACGGCTTGATCCATATTTTGATCCCTTATCTGAAATGATGAAGAGCGGGGTAGATGTTTTTGTCTATACACCACATGAGTTTGATAATTTAAAAAATAATCTTTTTTTAAAGAGGGCTCTTAATGAAGGAGTAGTCGTATTTGAGTCTGGAAAGCTATAAAAATGATTCAAAAAGATGGCTGAAACAGTCTGAAGCTGATATAAGTGCGGCAGAAGGAAGCCTGAAGAATAAAAATTATGAGTGGGCAATGCTTTCAGGCACAACAGGCCGCTGAAAAAGCATTAAAAGCATTATATTTAAATTATTCTGCCGATCCCTGGGGGCACAGTGTTGTAAAACTTATCAATGATTTTCCGGAAAAGAAAGCAAAAGAAGAAATAACTGAATTGCTTAATAAAGCCAGGGAATTGGACAAACTGTATATTCCTACAAGATATCCG
>JAFGDA010000059.1 GCA_016932375.1 Actinomycetota bacterium
TGAATGTCCTCTTTAAGCTCTTCCGGGGCATTCATATAAGAATCAAAAACAATCTGATAAAGCAATGGGTCTTCCCTTCCCATTTTTAATTTTATCAAACCTCTTTGAAGCAATCTGTCAAAAATATCTGCAGGCAGATTTACTTTTTCTTCTTCAAGTTTTTCTGCAAATTTATTAACAGCATATTCCAGGATATATAAATAAATCTCTTTTTTGCTGCTGAAGAAATAAAATAATGTACCTTTCGGTACACCGGCTCTTTTGACCATAATGTTTGTTGAGGCCTTTGTATAACCATTTTTCGCAAATTCCTTCATGCAGGCATTTAAAATTGCTCTCTTTTTATCTTCAGGTATTTTTTCAAAATAATCAGCCATTCAAATCTTTCCTATGCTTTCAAATCAGTACTGTATTACCCGGTCAGTTGATTTTCTCCCTTTATAATTATAAACGCCTGTTACACCAGTTTCCTCAACAGTGATTTCGTCGCCTTTAAAGGTCAAAACCCATTTTCCTGTCGCACAATAACCAATAAGCTCATATTCAATGACAAAAGTATCAGGTGCTGACCAGTAACCATATGCTGCATAGGTATCACCATTTGATTCAGATAATCTATATACACTATCCATCCCCACCTGGTATTTTACAATATCTTTTTGTTTGGCTGTATAGCTGAACTCTGCATAATCCTTATCCGGGTCAAAAACAAGTTTAAAATGATTATAATTCCATGGATTTGAATCAAGCAAATAAGTTTTGCCTGATATTTCTTCGGCAATTTCCGGTAGAACCTGCACCTGTCCGGGCTTTATATCAAGTTGAGGGGGTTCTGATAGTGATGCAAGTTTATTCTGGGCAGTGCTATTTACAGGAAGCGGTTCATCGGAAACCACAGAGGGTATGATATATTTATTCAGCATTGTTGCCGGAAGGAAGACATCTATTCCGCTTAATTTACCTGTGAAGACAACCAGCAGGTTTTTTCCAGGCACAATCATAATATATTGTCCGCCTGTACCTACAGCAGAATACATGCCGGATTTATCAAGCCACCATTGATAACCATAACCATCTGCAAACGGCCTGATAAGGTTTGATGACATCCATGCTCCTCCACTTGTCATATAATCTACCCTGCCTTCATCATTGTATATATACCTGTATTTCTTTGGAAAACTATATGCTGTCAAAGATTCCTCTATCCATGTGGAGGGAACTAACTGTTGCCTGTCCCATTTGCCTTTTTGTAAATACAGGAGTCCTATCTTTGCCATATCATCCGGCTTAAGCCACATCCTGGCAAATCCCATATATATTCCCTGTGGGCTTTTTTCCCATCGTACATCTTTAATTCCCATCGGGTCAAATAGATACTTCCTGGCAAATGATAAGGTGTCCATTCCTGTGGTTTCGCTGATTATTGCTGAAAGCAGAAAGGAAGCCATATTACTATAGTCAAAACGGGTACCCGGGTCTGCTTCAAAAGGTAAATTTAAAATATATTCTGTCCAGTCCCCATCCGTAGCCTGCCAATCAAACAACCCTTTATACTCATACCATTGGTCATCCTGGCTATGCAGACCCGTCTGCATAGTTAAAAGGTCTTTAAGAGTTAACTTATTTATCCTCTTGTCAGTGTTTCCAATATTTTCATCATCAAAAATATCCATTATTGGAATATC
This sequence comes from Actinomycetota bacterium, assembly GCA_016932375.1. Lineage (GTDB taxonomy): Bacteria > Actinomycetota > Humimicrobiia > Humimicrobiales > Humimicrobiaceae > JAFGDA01. The sequence goes on from JAFGDA010000059.1 coordinate 1,686, forward strand.
AACACTTTTAATGTATCCCTGGTCAATAGCAATTCCAATAAGGGCTGACATTATGCTTTTTGTACAGGACTGGATAATATGTACTGTATCTTTTGGAAAGAGCGGGTTAAAATAGATTTCCGAGACAATATAACCATTACGAATGATTGTTACCGAATCAATTAATATATTTTTATTTTCCGATCTTTTTTCTTCGTAGAATTCAACCATTTCAAGGATTTTACCCGAGTCCATTCCCTGTTCTTCGGGAGTTGATTGCTCCCATCCCTGAGTTGGCCAATAGTCAGGACTGATAGTATTATAGACTATAGATTTCATTTGAGGTTTATAATTTGTATAGACGATTCCCAGACATTCTATAAATAGTATGAACAAAATGAATGATGATATTGTTATTCCTGTTATCTTGAGAATCTTTTTAAATGTTCTTTTTCCTCTCATAAAGCATCTGGCCTCTCCAGGTATTTAATAAATTACTGACCAAGTGGTCAGTAATTAGAATATTATATTTATGGGCTCAATATGTCAACAGCTAATTAATACTTTGCCTTAATAAATGAGGCCATGAAGGAAAGCTTCAAACCGGAGTTCTTAAACCGTGTGGACAATACTATAATATTTCACAAGCTGGGGATGAAGGAATTTGAAAATAACAACTAAAGATTGTCAAGATATGTTTAATGTCCCGGAAAGAGCTGCAAGAAACTATCCCGGTGAATTGGTCATTATAATTATGAAGATATTTATTATAAAGCATATCAAGATGTACTTTTAGAGTTAGAAAAAATAAATCCAGAGTCCAGTGATCCATAAGGAAATTTTTATGATAAATTTAAAGAATGTCTTCAAGGTCCCTTATTGCTGATTCAATGGGGAGTACTTTAATACCATCTATATACAGGTTTTTTTGTCCCCCGTATATAAAAAAAGCCTCAGCAGACGGATAATCTGTTAAAAACGCCCTAAGGCCTGAAAGCATCCCGGATGATACACTGCCCCGGCGTTTTATTTCAAATGCTTTAATCCCTCTTTTACCGTAAAGTATAAAATCTACTTCCAGGCCTCCCGCTGTTCTCCAGTAATAAATATTATACCCTAATCTATAATAATCATTTATTGCCCTTAGCTCCTGAAGGAAAATACTCTCAAATGCAATACCCTCTGCTTCTTCCGGAGAATCAAGTGGTCCCATGGGTCTAACTGTCCTGTATACACCGGTGTCGAAAAAATAAAATTTCGGGTGCCTTACAACTCTTCTTTTTGCTTTTCGTGTAAAAACAGGAATGCGGAGACCTATTAAAAGATCTTCAAGGATGCTGAAATAATTTTCAACAACTTTTCTTTCCACCGAGCATTCACGGGATACTTCGGAAATGTTAAGTACAGAGCCCTGGGATAAGCTTGCCGCCTCAAGGAATCTGGCAAAAGCGCCCAGATTCCTGGTAAGCCCCTCCTGGAGGACTTCTTCCTGCAGGTAAGTCTTTATATAACTTTCCAGGTATGCCTCCGGGTCATCTTCCATATAAACAGAAGGAAGAAAACCATATTTTAAAGAATGCTCCAGTTTAAAATTTTTACCCAGCTCTGCTGCAGTCAATGGATACATGAAATATGTTAGCGCTCTTCCCGCCAGGAGATTCTGTCCTTTTCTCCTTATCTTTCGGGCACTGGAACCAGTAAGTATAAATTTATATCCCATATTTTCAATAAGCCTGTGCACTTCATTTAATATTAAAGGCACTTTTTGTACTTCATCTATAATTATCCAGTCTTTAAAATCATCCGGTATATAATCTTCCAGTCTTTGAGGATCAGCAAGCAACTCATTGAATACCCTGGATTCCAGCAGGTCGATATATATTGCAAGCGGAAAGGACTTTTTGACCCAGGTGGTCTTACCGGTTCCTCTGGGACCAAAAAGAAAAAAACTTTTATTTTCCGGTGCATTTATTATTCTGGAATACATGATTCCATTTTACACTAATAAATGGAATTTTCAATTCCAGATATAATATCTTTCGCATTCTTAAAAATATTTTCCCCAGGGTGCGGTTTCCATCAATTTCTGGAGGACCCTGGATAAGGCGGAAGTGGATTTTATAATATCAGCGGGAGATAATCACATTCCGCTGGAAGTAAAATACAAATCCATGAAATCAACGGAAATCGGCAGATCGTTAAGGAGCTTTATAAAAAAATACAGCCCCAAAAAAGCTCTTATGGTAAACCTTGATTATAATAGTTCCATAAAAATAATTAATAAATATTATTGGTTCAAATAACCTTAGAAATTCTACTTAGCTCATATTCAATAATAAAAGTATCAGGGGCTGACTAGTTACCGTATGCTGCGCAGGTATCACCATTGGATTCAGATAATCTATACACACTGTCTATCCCCACCTGGTATTTTACAATATCTTTTTGTTTGGCTGTATAGCTGAACTCTGTATAATCCTTACCCTAATCAAAAACAAGTTTAAGATTATTATAACAGCCCTTGCTGAACTCTATTTTGGCCACAGAAAATTACAGGAATATGTTTATTCTAAGATAATCTTATATGTCTCAAGCGAAGCGAATTGCTTACCACTGAAATACTGCTGAAAGCCATGGCGGCAGCTCCAAACATGGGATTTACCTGTATTCCAAAAGCAGGATAAAGCGCTCCTGCAGCTACAGGTATCAGGACCAGGTTATAGAAAAAGGCCCAGAAAAGATTCTGGCGTATGATCCTTACAGTATTCCTGGAAAGTATTATTGCTTTCAACACACCATTAAGGTCACCTTTTATCAGGGTTATATCGCTTGATTCCATTGCTATGTCCGTACCTGTTCCAATGGCTATCCCCACATCTGATTGTGCGAGGGCTGGCGCATCATTGATTCCATCACCAACCATGGCGACAACTTCCCCCATGTCCTCGAGTTTTTTAATCTCTTCAACCTTCCTGCCCGGCAAAACACCGGATATTATGGTATCAAAGCCAGCCTGCCTGCCGACGGTCTCCGCAGTATTTTTATTATCACCGGTAATCATTATGACATTCAGGCCCATCGATTTTAAGCTGCCAATGACTCCCTGTGCTTCCGGTTTCAGGCTGTCTGCAACTGAAATAATGCCTGCCGCCATACCATTAACCGATATGAATAAAGGAGTATGTCCCCTCAAAGCAAGGGAAGAGGCTTTCTCCTTCAAGGTGCCCGTATCTATCCCGTTTTCCTCCAAAAATGCACTGTTTCCCTTGAGTATCCTTGATCCTTCAACCCTTGATTCTATACCTTTCCCGGGATATGATTTAAATCCAGCGGGATGGCTCAATTTCAAGCCAGCATTGCGCGCCCTTTCCACAACAGCCCTGCCAAGAGGATGTTCGGAATATAATTCCGAGCTGGCTGCAAGCCTGAGGAGTTCTTCGGGGTTCCTGGCCTGCCCGTTACCGGCAACTATTATTTCCTTTACTTCAGGCCTGCCTTCGGTTATGGTTCCAGTTTTATCAAATACTATGGAAGTTAACCTGCCGGCAGATTCAAGACTTGCTGCATTCTTTATAAGGATCCCGTTTTCGGCACCATGTCCGGTTCCTACGATTATTGCAGTAGGCGTAGCAAGCCCCAGTGCACAGGGGCATGCTATTATAAGGACCGATACAAATCTTACAAGCGCAAAAGTCACTGAAGGTTCCGGACCCCATATGATCCATGCAGCAAGCGTGATCACTGCTACTGCTAAGACTGCCGGTACAAAATAAGAGGCAGCTTTATCTGCAAGCCTCTGGATGGGGGCTTTGGAAGCCTGGGCTTCTTCCACCATTTCTATTATTCTTGAAAGGAATGTGTCTTTTCCCACCCTGGTAGCCCTGAATTTAAATGTACCGCTTATATTTATGGTAGAACCGGTTACCTCATCCCCCGCCTTCCTGTCTGCAGGAATAGGTTCACCCGAAATCATTGATTCATCTATTGAAGAATACCCTTCCAGTATTTCACCATCTACTGGAATTTTTTCCCCGGGCCTAACAAGTATGATGTCACCGGTTTTTACCTGTTCGACAGGTACCTCCATTATCTCTGAGTCCTTTATTACAGAGGCATATCTTGCCTGGAGGTTCAATAATTTCCTGAGGGCGCTCGATGCCCTTCCCTTTGCTTTAAATTCAAAAAACCTGCCAAGCAGGATAAGTACGATTATCATTGCAGCAGTATCAAAATAAATATGGGGTTCTATCCCTCTTGACATGAAAAAATCCGGGAAGAATGCAACAGCAGTACTGTACAGGAAAGCCGAGAGGGTTCCCACTGCTATAAGGGTATTCATGTCTGCCAGCCGGTATTTAAAAACCGATACCAGCCCCTGATAAAACCCGGAGCCTGCCCATACCTGTACGGGAAGAGCAAAAATAAAAATTATTGGATACCTTACCCCGATTGATAAAGAGGAAAAACCAGGTATCAGGTTCATGGAGGCAAGCATTATTATGGTAGTAAGGACTGCACCGGTGATAAGCTTCTGGAGGAGCTTTTTTTGCAGTTTTTTCTCTATTAATTCCTTTTTTTGCTCTAAGGTAAGTTTGTCAGTCATAATCAGGTTGTTGCCAGCCGGCAATTTTTTGCCTGTTTTTGAGAGATGGTCCAAAAATTAAACTCAGGCTGATAAGAATTGTCAGGTCACAAGCTCGTAACCTATCCCCTTTATTATTTCCTCTATATGGGGAAGATTAATCTTTTCATCATCATATTCAAGGGTAACTTTCTCCGATGCAAAATTAACACTCGCATCAATTATTCCTTCAGTCCTTTTTAGTACCGTCTCTATTTTCCTGACACAGGCTGCACATGTCATGCCTGAAACCGGGTATGTCTCTTTTATAATTGGCATATTCCTCCCATAAAATCATACAGTTTTGCAATTAAGTCAAGATGCTATAAAAAAATATTAACTTTTTACAGTGATGATGTAATGGTATTTTTTACTGCCTTTGCTTTTTCCCTAAGAATCCCTGTTTCCTCTTCAGTTATAGGTTTAAATTCATCTGCTATACTGCACGCCCACCATAACAGTTCAGCATGAGAAGGCGATACTGCAGAAGTAACTGGTTTTGAAAGCGTGAATCTCAGGGTCAGGCAAGCTTCTTCGTAATTGTCTACAGGAGCATACCAGCATTTGGGCCATTTTTTTTCTTCACCTTTATCCCAGGCCCTTTTAGCCAGTGCCTTTAATGCAAGTATGCCCATATTTTTTTCCTCAGCTTTTCCAAGTACTTCGGGGCCGAAACCATCTTTTAACCAGCAAGCCCAGCTAAAGGGGAAAAGTATGCTGTCAAAATCAAATTTATCCATAAGTGCAAGGGCTGCTTCTTCTGAGTGTGCTGAAAAACCAATATAACGGATAATTCCTTTTTCCCTCGCCTCAATGAATGCTTCAAGGGCCCCGCCCGGACCAGTTACCGTCTCAACTTCTTTTAAAGTCGATAATCCATGGAGCTGATAGAGGTCAAAATAATCAGTTTTAAGAAGCTTTAATGATCTTCTTAAATCAATGAATGCTTCATCCCTGGTTCGTTTTAGGGTTTTGCATGCAAGAAAGCAATCTTTTCGATATGATTTCAAGGCAGGCCCCAGCCTCTCCTGTGCATCTCCGTATTGAGGGGCAACATCAAAATAATTTATTCCCTTGCCGATTGCTTCAGAAACATATCTGGCAGAATCTCTTGCGCTTTCATTCATTACGACAACGCCTCCAAATCCTATGATGGACAATTTTTCTCCTGTCTTTCCAAGTGTTCTCTTTTCCATATTGATATAACCCTCACTCTTTTTATTGCCTGAAAATACAAAATTAAATAAAAACCACTGTTTTTATAAACAATAGATTAATAAAAAATTTCAACTATAAAGTTACCTGCATTAATATTGAACAAGCCTGTTTAATAAAATTATTATATTCCGGAAAAGAATTTTTTCATATATTCGTAATGGGTGCCCCTCCAGTAGTAGCGGCCGCAACTGTGGCAGTACATGAAATTTTCATGTGTGCTGTAAACATAAGGAGGTACCTTACCTTCCACATCATTTTTCCCGATTTTTACAAGAGGGCTATTGCACACAAGGCACCTTGTGAGATTGGGCTTGAGAAGTATCCCGAGTTCGGTTTTTATCTGCCTTAGCTGGTTTTTAAGCATGCCATCTTTGACAAACACCGATTTCAAATTACCGTTTTTGAAAACCTTCCGCCTTAGCATCAGGGAGTCGCGGGTGATGACGACCCTATTTTGTTGTGCAGCAATTTTTATTATCTCATCGTCGTGGGCATTATTATAGTACAGCACGTCAAAACCTGCCATGCGCAGGTAGCGGGCAAGTTTTCCAACCATTATATCTGCTATAAACTCCATTTGGCCAAATATCGCCGGGGTTTCTCAGGATATGTTTATTTTCTCAACGCCCTGTATGCGGCTTATACCGTTAATGGCTTTTAAAGAAAAATCGTGGTCCCTGCTGTGAGTATTTATGCCGAATATTTTTTTATCTGTCCCGGGGTCAAGTTCATATTTTCCGCAGCTTATGTCAGTCGAGATTTTTGCAAGAAAGTTTATTACTGTCTCAAGCTCCTTAAAATCCCCGGAGACGGTAATCCTTAAAAAATAACGCGGCAGCCTTATTATCCTGTCCTCGAAAAATTTCAGGATGCTTAAGATTAGAAAGCCCAGTATGGTAACAAGCAGTGCAAGATAATACAATTTTGTCCCGAGTGAAAGTCCTATGGCTGCCACTGTCCAGATGCTTGCTGCAGTGGTGACTCCCTTGACAAGTGGGCCCTGCCGGAAAATAGCACCCGCACCGATGAACCCTATTCCTGTTACCACACCGGCAGCTATCCTGGTGCTGTCAAAGGAAGCCCCGGCGGAAAATCCAGAATAAGATACAAGAGTGAACACCGTTGAACCAAGGCAGACTAAGGCATGTGTCCTGAGGCCCGCGGGCCTTTCAGTCTTCTCCCTCTGGAAACCTATGATTGCACCGAATATTACAGCAAGGATGCAGGGTAGAAGTATATCCAGCAAGAAACCGGATGTGCTGAAACTTATGTCAGATAAAAGTTTTTCTATCATTTTTATTACCAGTAAAAATTATTTGCATGATTATTTTAACATATATTGTTTTTACAGTAATATTATTCTCTAAAAAGGATTTTTTTAATTATATCAATAAAAAGATATAATATGTAAAGATAGGTTTGAAAATCTTAGGTCAGGATTACGGTATTATAAAATCTGCATAAGGAGATTATATTTAAGGATTCCAGGTTTTTAGCGGGGGTTTGGTTATGTTCAGGTCTTCAATAAAATTGTTTAAAGTGTTTGGCATAGAGGTAAGGCTCGACTACAGCTGGTTTATCATCTTTGCCCTTTTTGCATATTATTTTGGATTCTATTATTTTCCTTCTGTCCTGCCCGGGATAAACAGGGGAATACTGGTCCTTGTTACAATAATAACTGTGCTGCTTTTTTTCTTTTCGGTCCTTGTTCATGAGATGAGCCACTCCCTTGTTGCGCGAAGCAAGGGTTCCAATGTAGAGAGGATAACCCTTTTCCTGTTCGGGGGTATGGCAGAAATTGAAAAGGAACCTGATAAACCTGTAACCGAGTTCGTTATGGCTATCGCCGGACCGGCAGCAAGTTTTGCAATGGCGGCAATATTTGGCGTGATATGGGGAATCTCCGGCGGACTTCCCCTTGTAATGGAGCCTGCCAGATACCTGGCAATTATAAATATTGTTTTAGGGGTGTTTAATATGCTCCCGGGTTTTCCCCTTGATGGCGGAAGGGTATTGAGATCCATAATATGGAAAGTAACCGGAAACCTTAAAAAGGCTACTTTCATCGCCTCAACAGCGGGCAGGGTTATTGGATTTTTAATAATTGCTGCAGGAATATTCTTTTTCTTCACAGGGAATTTCCTTAACGGTGTGTGGCTTGCATTCATAGGATGGTTTCTGCAATCTTCTGCCCAGATGGGTTACAGGCAGCTTGTATTTGAGACTGCCATAAAAGGAGTTAAAGTAAAGGATATAATAAATGAGGAACTCGTAATAATTGATAAGGATATCACCATAAAAGACCTGATTGACCATTATTTTATGAAATACAGGTTCGGCAGGTTTCCTGTAGTTGAAGATATGAAGGGCCAGGAATTTATAGGGGTGATATCGCTTAATGATGTAAAATCCCTTGACCGTGAGCAGTGGGGGACTACGACAGCAGGTGACATAGTGAAGTCTTATTCTGAGAAGGAAATTGTACCGGCGAATATGGAAGTATCTGATGCCATAAAGAAAATGGGAAAGAATAACCTCGGGCACCTGATTATCATGTCCGGCCGGAGAATTACCGGAATGATTACCAAAAGTGATGTAATGAGGTTTATACAACTCCAGTCCGAGTTTCATTAAAAGCATACACCGGCTGACAGGGGATTATTAAGTATGGATTTGAATACGCTTCTTTCTACTTTATCCTGTTAAAAGAGCTGCTTTTTATGCTGCGCAAATTAACCAGGGACAAATACCCCGGGCTTTTATTAATCGGCCAGGCGGGACTGGTGGTAAAAAGTACCGGCAGGGATTCCTATATTAAAAATATAATGAAAAAAGCGGAACGTGCAACGGCAGAATTGAATATATCGGTAAAAAATATATAATTACTGTTTTAAAAGACAGGCAGGAAGCACCTGCCCGGTTTTGTATAAAAGGCTGGAATGAAAGGAAAATTAAAGTTGTTAATCAGTAAAGAGGTTAAAAAACCAGGATACAAATTATTCGGGGACCACAGGGAAAAGATCAGGGACGGATTAGGCGAACTAAAAGTAATCTATACGGATCTCGATGGGACCCTGTATAATGACCGCGGGTGCATAATAAAGGACCGGGAAGGAAAATATTATTTTAAAGCTGTAAGGCTGCTTGAAGATATAGAAAAAAAGGGCCTGAAAATCGTAATAGTTTCCGGAAGGGACAAATACCAGTTGAAGTATCATTCCCAGGTAATCGGGATAAGCGACTATATAGCCGAACTCGGGGCCGAGGCTGTCTATAATGACGGCAAAGATGTACATATAACATTTGATAATGGAAGGCATATTCATGACCTTACATATGGGAGCAGGGAACTTGAAAAAATAATAGATTTAATGAATAAAAACTTTCCCGGTAAAATAGAGAGCCGGATGGAATGGAGCAGGTACCGGTCATTCAATGCAGTATTTTTTGGGGAAATTGACCTTGATTATGGAAATGAAATTCTTAAGAAAGCCGGTTATGATGGGCTGGAATTTGTAGATAACGGGATTTCCCGGCTGGTAAAGCTGGACCTGGATGTTGAAAAACTTCATATATACAACCTGATGCCGGAAGGCGTTAATAAGGCAAGCGGTGTAAGGTTTGACCGGGAGTCAAGGGGTCTTGAAATTGAAAACTGCATAGCCCTCGGGGACTCGCCGGAGGACCTTAAAATGGCCGGTGAGGTAAAATATTTCTTCCTTATGAAGAATGCCCTTGAACAGAGAGAAGCAATAGAAAAAGAGCTTGCGTCGCATGATAATGTATATTTAACCGGGGAAATAATGAACAAGGGGTGGTATGAAGTGATGAGTTTCCTCCTCGGCTGAAATTTGGGACCCGGTGACAGCCGCTGCGGTTTGCTCCATTCCGGTTATCACCGGTTTAACGGGAAACATATACAGGATAACCTCTATTATTTATATAAATGAGTAATATAAAGTAGTAAAACCAGCTGTAAATTTTTATTGTTTTTATAAAAAAAAGGCAGCATTTAATTTATAATAGTTAAGGGATATCAAATATTAGTACCGGATTGATTCAACGAAATACATAAAAAGCTGATTATGGATTAAGCTATACAGGGAGTACAGGTAATAAATTTGCTATCAGGCATATCATAGGAGATGATATTAATGGATAAAATTAAGGATAAAAAGGAAAACAGGGAAGTTTGCCGTAAAGAGGGCTGTTCATTTTGCGATTTTTTTATACTTAGCCTGGTCTCAGCGGGGTGCGGTTTTATTGTAGGGCTGCTATTTGCCCCCGGATCGGGAGCCAGAACAAGGAAAGTCCTTGTTAAAAGAATAAAGGAACTTATAGACAGGGGAAAATTTGTGTTTCTGGAAGCAAGAATCTTTGGTGAAGAATTCCTGGATAAAAGCAAGGAAAAGGTGGAAGAAGTTGCTTCAAAGGTCAGGACAGTCAAATAACCACTTAACCACCTGGTGCATATGTAAGATTCTCATGACGGATATTGCATAAATTGCAGCATATTTGATAAATCCCATGTTAAGGTTGACATAGCATTGACATGGTAATATTACTATAGTAAACTCTACGATTGCTAATTTAATCGGCAGGCTGGCGGCCTGAGGTTAAAAGGTTGTTAGGCGGATGAGTTAGCGCGGGCCGTTAGCTCAGTAGGTAGAGCACCGGACTTTTAATCCGGGTGTCGAAGGTTCGATCCCTTCACGGCTCACCATTTAGGCCTGTTCGTCTAGTGGTTAGGACAGAAGGTTTTCAACCTTCAAACAGGAGTTCAATTCTCCTACAGGCTACCAGTAGTGGGCGTTTAGCTCAGTTGGGAGAGCACCTGCCTTACAAGCAGGGGGTCGCAGGTTCAAGCCCTGCAACGCCCACCATATTTAAGTTACGATAGCGGAGCTGTCGTCTAGCGGTTCAGGACACATGCCTGTCACGCATGAGATCGCGGGTTCAAATCCCGTCAGCTCCGCCAGTATTGTTGAGTTTAGGAATGAATTCCCAGGTTTCTGATTGCAGGAAAGGGGTTGGTGTATTTTTTAGTGGTAAAAAATTGCAGTAACGCGTTCCGGCAGTATATTGTTACCAGGGGAATACATAAGGGGAGCAGGTCATTTGTGGCGAGATAGCTCAGTTGGTAGAGCAGTGGACTGAAAATCCATGTGTCCGCAGTTCAATTCTGCGTCTCGCCACCAGCTTCAACCTTTTATAAACTTTTCAGTTCTCCACCAAAATTACAGGCATCACGTCACCTGGCAGCATGGCATAACTTTTCTTAATCCTGCATCAGTGATATCATAATTTTAAAAAACAGGGGTGTCCGTAAATGCCTGTCCAGGATATCTATCTATACATATCATTGTTCATTAATGCAGTTTTACTCGGAATTATTATTTATTACGGGTTGAAACACGGTGGCATAAACAGGGGTTTCAAAGATACCCCGGATGCTCACAGGGGAACACTTAAAATGCCTGTGCAACCAGGTAATCTGGAAAAACCATTTATCCCCCTAACTTCGCAAAACGCAGAAAGGGTCAGTGGTATAAAAGGTACAGGCAATCAGGATGAGGGTGAAAAACTGGTAAAACAGGTGCCGGCAGCATCCCTTAAAGCCAGCAGGGATTCCCTGGTGCTCGAAAACCTGCTTGACAATATCCCACCTGGAGTTATGGTAATTGACCGGGACAGGAGGATCCTTAAAATAAATGAAGGCCTTTTGAACCTTTTTTACATTGACAGGGCAGAAACCATCGGGGAGAGGACCATATTCGTGTTCAATAACAGCAGGCTCGAGGCCCTGATCTCAAAGGCATTTTCTCAGCCGGTGCCTGTAAGGGAAAACGTGGTCTTCTACAGGGAAGAGGACCTTTATATAAATGTTGAAGTCATCCCCGTAAGCCTAAAAAAAATATCCCCGGGGGTCACCGGCCCGGGATTTTCATCTTACGGTTCTTTATATGGCAGGGATAGTGAAGGTGGAGAGGAGATAAATTTAATTATACTGTTTAATAATATAACCGGTGAAATGGAATTCTCAAAATTACGGAGCCAGTTCGTTGCCAATGTGTCGCACGAAATGAGGACTCCCCTGACATCAATAAGGGGTTATCTTGAGACGCTGTCTGCGACTGATATCACCAGTGACATGGTTAAAACAAAAAGCTATCTTGAAAAGAGCCTTAATGAAGTCGAAAAATTGAATTTCCTGATAAAGGACGTTCTTGACCTTTCAAGGATAGAATACAGGAGGAATGTCTTATTCAAGGATAAGACCGAACTTGTGGAAATAATAAATAATTGCATAAATTTCCTGGATCCCCTGGCCAAAAATAACAACAATAAAATTATTTTCAAACATAACCAGGATCATGTTTACATCAATGCCGATGAAGAGCTCATACAGCAGATGGTCCGGAACCTTATGGAAAATGTGATTTTCCATGCAGGAAGCGATGCCAGGCTTGATATAAGTCTCAGGGATGAAAAAGACAGGGTTGTAATTGATTTCAAGGACAACGGAGCCGGAATAAGCGAGGAGGACAGGCCCTTTATATTCCAGAGGTTTTACAGGGGTAAAAATACGCCTTTTTCAAAGAGGACAGGTTCTGGACTGGGGCTTGCGATTGTAAAACACACCGTTGAGCTGCACAAGGGAAAAATAAAAGTCGATAGTTCGCCCGGGGAGGGAACGCACTTCCATATCACTTTTCCAAAAAAAAGTTAAGGATATAATTAGTATGAATATAATGCAATGTATGTTTTATTTAAACTAATATATAAGCAGGTAAAATGCCAGGATTAATATATATCGTGGATGACAATGAAAGCATCCTTGAAATCCTTGAATATAATTTAAGCAATAATGGATACAGGACCAGGGTTTTTAAAAATGGCAAAAGTTTCCTGGGCTCCTTTAATGAAAAAAAACCTGATCTTGTAATATTAGATCTTATGCTTCCGGATATGGACGGATATGACATATGCAAGGAAATAAGGGAAAAAACTTCTGTCCCTGTATTGATTCTCAGTGCGCGGGGTGAAGAATTCGATAAGGTGCTTGGTCTTGAACTTGGTGCTGATGATTATATGGTAAAGCCTTTCGGTATAAGGGAACTTTTGGCCCGGGTTAAAAATATTTTGAAAAGGATAGGTGCCGGACCGGGGGAGCCGGGAGCAAAACCCCTTCAAAAAGAGTACGATTTTGGAGGCATAAGATTGTGCGTGGATGAGGAAAAACATGAGATTATCCTGGGCGGAAGGCCGGTGGGGCTTAATCCCAAGGAATTCATGGTAGTGGTGCTCCTTCTCAAAAATATGGACAGCCTGGTACCAAGGATGGAACTTATAAAAAGTGTATGGGGCGCCGATTATTACGGAGACACACGAACCCTCGATGTCCATATAAGGAGGATAAGGGAAAAAATGTCATACGGGGACTTCGGCAGGGATTTTATAAAAACGGTCCATGGACTGGGATATAAGGTAACGAGCAGGATTTAACTTTTTTTTAATATTTATTTAATTTTTTCTTAACACCATGAAGGCTGATATCTGTTAGACTTTCTCATATATAATGTTAATTTTATGCAAGGAGAAAGAAGAAATGTATGAGAGAAAAAGCAGGACGATGATTATAATGAGCCTGATTTCGGTGCTGGCTTTTACGGCATTTATTTTTACCGGGTGCGGTAATGGAAGCGCCTCACCTGCTGATACGGATACCGTGGGGACAGCAGGGGAACCTGCGGAAGCAGGATTCAAGGATGAAGAACTCGTGATCCAGGGATCCGATACCCTTCTCGAGGTTTCGCAGAATTGGGCCGAAGCTTTCATGAACAGGTATCCGCAGGTAAGCATATCCGTTACCGGAGGTGGATCCGGAACCGGTATAGCTGCCCTTATAAATAAGACAGCCGACTTTGCAAATGCTTCAAGGGAAATGAAAGAATCAGAGCGGGAAGAGGCACTGTCAGCGGGACTTGATCCCCAGGAATACATTGTAGCCTATGATGGCATATCCGTGGTTGTCAACAATAACAACCCTGTTATAGAGCTTACCATTGAACAGATATCGAAGATTTTTACCGGTGAGATAACCAGCTGGAGCGAGCTCGGCGGAAATGATGCAGAAATTATTGTTTCTTCCAGGGATTCAAGCTCGGGAACCTATCAATATTTTAAGGAAAGAGTGGTACAGCTGGACGAAACCCTCAAGGATAACGACTATACGCAGAATGCACTGTTCCTTGCTTCCAACTCGGAAATAAGGGAAGAAGTGTCTTCAAATGAGAATGCAATAGGTTATATAGGGCTGGGCTATATGGACGAAAGCGTAAAGGCCCTTGGAGTAAAGGCTGATGATTCCGCTGCAGCCGTAGAACCATCAATTGACAGTGTCAAAAGCAAGGACTACCCGATTTCAAGGCCGCTTTATATATACTCTCCTGATACCGGGCTTACAGACTTAGAGCAGTCATTTATGGATTTTGTAACCGGCCAGGAAGGACAGGAGATAGCTCTTGAAATAGGATTCGTGCCGATAAAATAAGCGTTCTCCCGGGAACAAATTCGTTTCATTAAAAGAGCTGCGGCAGTTGATTACCCGGCAGCTCTTTTAATTAATTATAATTGTATTTATAATTTTTGCTGTTAGCAGGGACAATAATTTATAATATGTTTACAGGATGAGCAGGTTATTGCCGAGGTTCAAAAAGTTTAAGCAGTTCCTTATATACAGAACAGTATTTTTAAGCGGAATAATTTCCGTGATAGTACTTGGGCTTATTCTTGCATTTCTTCTTTACAATTCTTTTAAATTTTTTGCGAATTACCCGGTATTCGAATTTCTTGCCGGAACACGATGGGCACCCACCTCGGACCCGGAAAAGTTCGGGATACTTCCCCTGCTTGCCGGCTCTGCACTCGTATCATTCGGGGCCATTATAATAGCCATACCCCTGGGGATAGGAACGGCACTGTATATCGGGGAACTTGCACCAAAAATTGTTAGGGAGATATTGAAACCTGTAATAGAGATCCTTGCTTCAATACCATCTGTCGTGATTGGCTTCATAGGGATGACCCTGCTGTCAGGATACATAAAGAAGATTTTTGACCTCAGTACAGGGCTTACCGCCCTTACCGGTTCAATAATGCTTGCTTTTATGAGCCTGCCGACCATAATCTCTATTTCGGAAGATGCAATAAATGCGGTGCCCAACAGCTACAGGTTTGCATCGACTGCCCTTGGCGCAACCAAATGGCAAACTTCATATAAGATAGTGATGCCCGCAGCCTCTTCAGGCATACTTGCCGCAACAATGCTGGGCCTCGGGAGGGTAATTGGCGAGACAATGACCGTTTTAATGGTAACAGGTAATTCACCAAGGCTTGTTTTTTCCATGCTCCAGCCAGTAAGGACCATTACCGGTACCATTGCTGCAGAGATGGGAGAGACGGTGCAGGGAGGGCTCCATTATTCATCACTATTTGCAATAGGCCTGATCCTTTTCCTGATAACATTTTTAATAAATTTTATTGCGGACCGTTTTGTTAACAGGGCCAGGGGGTAAGCCATATGAAATACTGGCGGAAAGCTTTTAGTCAATCGGGTCATTTATGTGAATATGGATTTATTGGTGATTAATGGTAAATGGTACACCTTTGACACATTGTTTCCTGGACAGGGACCGGGGAAATTATTGGTTAGTTAATGTACAATGAATAATTTTACGGCAACAAATAAGAAAAATAATTTGATTCAGAAGGTTTTCTACTTCCTGTTTCTTTTTATAACCCTTATCGTGATCCTGTTTGTTTTCGGGATAGTTATTTATCTGATAGTAAAAGGAGGGAGCGCCATTACATGGGAGTTCCTGACCAAAAAACCATCGGGCGGGATGAAGGAAGGCGGGATATCCACGGTTATAATTGGTACACTCTACCTCATGCTTGGGACCCTTATATTTTCCCTTCCTGTGGGCATAATTTCTGCAATCTACCTGAATGAGTATGCGAGGAAGAACAGGCTTACAAAAATGATAAGGCTTTCCATAGTCAATATGGCTGGGGTCCCCTCCGTTGTGTTTGGCCTTTTTGGCCTTGGCTTTTTTGTCATGTTCCTGAATTTCGGAAGGTCGGTTCTTGCCGGTTCGCTTACGCTGTCCCTCCTTATACTGCCGATCATTATAACATCGACAGAGGAAGCACTGAAAAGTGTCCCTGACACATTAAGGCATGCGTCGCTTGCTCTCGGGGCCACAAGGTGGCAGACAATAATAAAGGTGGTGCTGCCCCAGGCCATGCCGGGCATTATTACCGGTGCCGTTCTCGGATTGGGAAGGGCGGCTGGCGAGACTGCACCAATACTTTTTACTGCTGCTGCATTTTTCCAGCCCAACCTGCCAAAATCTGTTTTCAGCCAGGTAATGGCCCTTCCATATCATCTTTATGTCCTGGTTACGCAGGTCGCTGATGCTCCAGATGATAAAAAATGGGGAACCGCACTGGTGCTTTTGCTGATAGTACTGGCATTTGCAGTTATTGCTGCGATAATAAGGACCAGGGCAAGGTTAAGGAAAAGGGAGTAGACAAAGCATATTATTTGTTGTAAAAGAAGCCGTATGGTGATAGGTTAAGAAATCATAGGTACAGGGGTTTGAAATGAGAAAAACATTTTATGATAAACTGGATGAAATAACGGAAGACGTACTGTCGATGGGGAGCCTTGTCCAGGAAGCAGTACACAATTCTTTGCAGGCTCTCATAAATATGGACAGGGACCTTGCAAATGAAATCTCTGAAAAAGATGGAAAGATTGATGAATATGATATGGCAATTGAGGAAAAATGCATAGTCCTGCAGGCCGAGCACCAGCCTGTAGCAAGGGACCTGAGGTACCTGCATTCCATAAGCATAATAATAAAGCACCTTGAGAGAATCGGCGACCTTGCGGTAAATATAGCTAAAGTAGTAAAAAGGCTATCAAAGGAAGACGAAGCCCGCCTCGACAGGGAAATTATAGACCTGATTATAGAGATGGGGAATCTTGTAAAGTCTGAATTAAGCAGGGCACTGGAGTCTTTTAAAAAGAAGGATGCGAAAATTGCCTCAAAACTTGGCAAGTCAGATGACGCAGCGGATGAGATACAGAAAATGATCTTCAGGAAACTGTTTTCTTCTAAGAAGGGAGAAGATGACATAAAATTTGTAACCAGTATAACCCTTGTCAGCAGGTATCTTGAAAGAATAGGGGATCAGTCTGTAAATATCGGGGACAGGATTCTTTATTTCCAGACCGGGGATTACTCTGTATTTCATGATAATCTATAAGAAAAATATGTGAAGCAAAATATATATCCAGTCCCCTATTCGGAAGCAAGGCTTTCAAGTTTTATTATCTGTTCCTTTGCACCCATGGCAATTATTTTCTGACCGGCTTTTATGAGCTTGCTGCCGCTTGCCTTGCTGAAAGTTGCTTTTTCACCATGCTCCAGTATGGAAATTATCAGGGCATCTATCGTATATCTTTCAGCGGCCTCTTTTATGGTTATCCCGTCTATCCTGCTGCCGGGTTTAACATCTATCTCGGCAAGTTCGATTTCCAGTTCCTCTGTCCTCATTAAAGTATCCAGGAAATCGGTTACAGATGGCTGGAGTGCCATGGCAGCCATTCTCCTCCCGCCTATTATCTGCGGCGACACTACCCTGTCTGCACCTGCCCTTTCCAGCTTGCCTGTAGTTTCATGGGCTTTTGCCCTTGCCACTACGAGGACGGAGGGGTTGAGTGCCTTTGCAGACAACGTGACATAAACATTTTCAGAATCGGTATCAAGTGCGGCAAATAATCCCTTTGCCCTCTCGATACCGGCCTCAAGCAGGGTATCATCATTGGATGCATCACCTTCTATATACAGCCAGCCGTTTTCACGGCAAAAAGCAATAGGTTCCCCGGATTTATCGATTGCGATAAATGGAGCATTGTTCCTTTTTAACCTTGAGGCAATTTCCATGCCCACCCTTCCAAGCCCGCATATGATATAATGATCCTTTAAATTTGAAACCATTTTGACCCTCCTTCTCTTTTCGATTCTTCCGAGCAAGAACTCGCTTAGAAAAAAATCCGTAAGGTTTATAAGAATATAAGCCACCGCCCCTGTACCGGTTATAATGAGGACTATTGTAAATATCGTACCTGTTCTTGAAAGATCCTTTACCAGCCCATATCCCACTGTAGTTATCGTAATGGTGGTCATGAAAAGGGCATCAAGAAAACTAAGGTCCTCGATGAGCATGTAACCCAGTGAACCAAGGAAGTAAATACCTGCAAGGACAGCTATTGAGATTACTATCCTTTTAGAGAACTGTGAAAATTTTTTAAACTTCATATCTAAATTTTTGCCCATGTCATGTTTTTTTGCAAGAATATTTAAGGCAGATTATACAGTTTTATGGTATTATTTTATAGAGATCCGGTTGATATTATACCAGCCGGGTCTCTTTTAATTATATGGGTCTTTATGGGCATTTATGGGTTTCTGGCTTGTTTATTGATGGGGTTCATTGTATATTGTTTTAAGTCTTTTATGATGCAGGGGAAGAAATGCTAATGGAAAAAGACGATAAAAATAAGTGCTCCGGGTCCGGCAGCGGGGCAACTGATGGAACAGGAAGCAGCAGGACAGGTACCCTGTATGTATGCTCCACACCTATCGGGAACCTGGAAGATGTAAGTTTCAGGCTTAAAAGAATTCTTGAGGAAGCGGACATAATCGCTGCCGAGGATACCCGCACAACTTTGGGACTGCTTGCCAGGTACTCGATAAGGAAGAAAAAGCTCATAAGTTACCATGACCACAGTGGGAAAACCAGGATACAAAAAATAATGGAGAGCCTGAGAGAGGGGTGCAATGTTGCCCTTGTCTCGGAATCGGGTACCCCCAGTATCCAGGACCCGGGATACAGCCTTATAACTGCATGTATAGAAAACGGGCTGTCCGTCACGGTTGTTCCAGGGCCAAATGCAGCCATAAGCGCCCTTGTCCTCTCAGGCCTGCCTGCGGATAATTTCTTTTTTGCGGGATTTCTCCCGCGTTCGGCAGCAAAGCGCAAAAGCAAGCTTGCCGAACTATCCCGGCTGTCTTGCACCATGATTTTTTACGAATCTCCCAACCGCATAAAGAAACTGCTTGCAGAAGTACTGGAAATCATGGGGAGCAGGAAAGCTGCACTTGCAAGAGAGTTAACCAAAGTTTTTGAAGAAGTCATCAGGGGAAAAGTCCAGGATATCCTGGCAGGGATAAATGACAGGACTGTAAAAGGGGAGATTGTGCTTGTTGTTGAAGGAAGCAGTGCAGGCACTGATGCCGGCACCGGGGATGGTGCCAGCCTGACCGAAAAAGAAATAAAAGAGGAACTGGCACTGCTTGTAAGGAACGGAATGACCAAAAAGGAGGCGCTAAAAGATATGAGGGCCCGATATGACATTGACAGGCAAAAATTGTATAATATTTCAACAAAAATCCGGGTAAAAGAAGGGGAAAAAGAACGTAACAATGACTGATAAAAAATTTTATATCACCACTGCAATTCCTTACATGAATGCCAAACTGCACCTCGGGCAGATATATGAATTCATACTTGCGGATGTGGTAGCAAGGTTTAACAGGCTCGAGGGAAAGGATGTATTTTTCCTGACCGGAGCGGATGAACACGGCCAGAAAATAAAGAAAAGCGCTTCAGAAAAAGGAGTATCACCGCAGGAATATGTGGACTTTATGGTTTCTGATATGAAAAGGCTTCTTGAACTTTACCATATCAGCAACAGCAGCTTTATAAGGACCACCAGCGCCGACCATGAGAAGGCAGTGCAGGACATCCTCGTTCAGCTGAATGAAAACGGTGATTTGTATAAGAGCACCTACAGGGGCAAATACTGCGTGCCATGTGAGACATTTCTTACGGATTCACAGCTTGTAGACGGCAGGTGTCCCCAGTGCAGCCGGGAAGTCGAGGATGTAGAAGAGGAGAATTATTTCTTCAAGCTTTCAAGATATGAAGAAAAAATCCTTGATCATATACAGGAAAACCCGGGTTTTATTGTCCCTGAAACACGCAAAAACGAAGTGCTCGGTATTTTAAACCAGGGGCTCAGGGATATAAGTATTTCAAGGACCACCGTCGAATGGGGGGTTCCCCTGCCGTTTGACAGCGGGCATTATTGCTATGTCTGGGTGGATGCCCTCATCAATTATATATCGGCGCTTGGTTATCCAGGAAAAGATTCATCCCTTTTTGAAAGGTACTGGCCGGCGGACCAGCACCATATCGGTAAGGATATCCTGAAATTTCATGCAATCATATGGCCCGCCATGCTGATGTCGCTGGGCATAGACCTTCCCGGAAGCATAGTGGTGCACGGCTGGTTGATGAAGGGAGAGGAAAAGCTGTCCAAGTCAAAGGGTATTACACTTGACCCTGATGGGCTGGCGGAAAAATTCGGAGTGGACGGGATACGCTATTTTTTGACAAGGGAGATTTCGTTCGGGCTGGACGGCTCTTTCACCGGGGAGTCGTTTACGAGGAGATATAATGCGGATCTTTCCAATGATATCGGGAACCTCGTATCAAGGACCGTGGCAATGATCGAAAAGTACAGGCAGGGGGAAATTCCCGGAAGGAAAGATGGCGGGGAATTCGAGAAAAAGTGGAACGAAACAAAATCCCGGGTTTTTGATTATATGAGCCAGTTTAAATTTTCGGATTACCTTGCCACGGTATGGGATTTCATAAACATGGCAAATAAATATATTGAGGATAACCAGCCCTGGAACCTCGTAAAGAGCGGCAGCAGTGAGGACCAGGAAAAGCTTGACGGAGTATTATACAGGACAGTGGAAGCAATAAGGCTGTCGGCAGTTCTCCTGATTCCGTTTATGCCCGGATCATGCACAGAGATATTCAAACAGCTTGGAATGGAAACCTGCATTGAAGATATGAACATTGAACAGCAGGGTTCATGGGGATTCTTCAGGGGCGGAA
>JAFGDA010000060.1 GCA_016932375.1 Actinomycetota bacterium
ATGATAAAATTTTTTATCCCTAAAAACTATTTTCCTTTTCCTTTAAAAATTCAAATATTGAAAAAAATTTTATTCTCAGCTGGACTCCTCCTTAAGGGCTGCGTGGGCGGCTGCAAGCCTTGCAACAGGCACACGGTAAGGTGAAGCGCTTACATAATCCATTCCAATCTTATGGCAGAAGTCTATTGAGTCAGGATCACCACCATGTTCGCCACATATTCCCACTTTCAGGTCAGGCCTTGTCTCTCTTCCTTTTTCCAGGCCAACTTTTATAAGTTGCCCCACACCTTCACTATCAAGGGTGGCAAACGGGTCTTTGGGAAGGATCCCCTTTTCAATATAGCCAGGCAGGAATTTTCCTGAGTCATCCCTTGAGAAACCAAAGGTCATCTGTGTAAGATCATTTGTCCCGAAACTGAAGAACTGGGCTTCAGTTGCAACCTGGTCCGCAATAAGGCAGGCCCTCGGTATTTCTATCATGGTACCCACCCTGTATTCAAATTTAATGTCATATTTTTCCATAACATCTTCTGCAATCTTTGTTATCTGGTCCTTGAGAATCTTTATTTCCATAAAGCTGCCGATAAGGGGTATCATTACTTCGGGTTTTATATCCAGGCCTTTCCTGGTAAGTTCTGCAGCGGCCTCAAAAATCGCCCTTGACTGCATCTCGGCTATTTCCGGGAAAGAAATGGAGAGCCTGCAGCCCCTGTGCCCGAGCATGGGATTCATTTCATGAAGGGAAATTATTGTTCCTTTAAGTTCATCAAAAGACATGCCGAGTTCATCTGCAATCTCCTGGATATCCTCATCCTCTTTTGGCAGGAATTCATGTAATGGGGGGTCAAGAAGCCTTATGGTTACAGGAAGGCCTTCCATCACATTAAATATCTCAATAAAATCATTTTTTTGCATTGGAAGAAGCTCCATCAATGCCTTCTTGCGCTCATCTACATCATGAGCCACTATCATCTTCCTTACCGACTTGATCCTGTCTCCTTGAAAAAACATGTGCTCGGTCCTGCATAATCCTATTCCTTCGGCACCGAAATCCCTTGCAACCCTGGAATCCTGGGGAGTGTCTGAGTTTGTCCTTATTCCAAGTTTACGGTATTCATCCACCCAGCTCATAAAGGTCTCAAAATTTTTACCCAGTTCAGGATCCACTACCGGTATCTGCCCGAGGAATACTTCTCCTGTAGACCCGTCCATTGTTATCCAGTCACCCCTGTTTACCTGTTTACCATTCACCTTAAAATACTGTTTATCTTCAAAAACCTTTATGTCTTCCGCTCCTGCGACACAGCACTTGCCCATTCCCCTGGCAACTACGGCAGCATGTGATGTCATTCCTCCCCTGGCAGTTAAAATACCCTGTGCGACTGCCATACCCTGTATATCTTCCGGTGATGTCTCCGTCCTTACAAGTATTACCTTGCCTTTTTTTGCTTCTTCAACGGCTGTGTCCGCATCAAAAACTACCCTGCCAAGTGCTGCTCCCGGAGATGCCGGAAGACCCTTCGATAGAAGATCAGCTTTTTCCTTTTCCTTTCTGTCAAGCTGCTTGTGAAGAAGCTGGCCGATCATCTGGGGCTCAACCCTCATAACTGCAGTCCTGTGGTCTATGAGACCCTCATCGACCATATCCACAGCAATCTGGAGAGCTGCTGCTGCAGTCCTCTTGCCGGTCCTGGTCTGGAGCATATAGAGCTTGCCTTCCTGGACAGTAAATTCGAGGTCCTGCATATCCCTGTAATGCTGTTCCAGCCTGGCCCTGATATCCTGAAGCTCCCTGTAATTTTCGGGCATGTCTTCTTCCAGTTTGGAAATAGGCAGCGGAGTCCTGATTCCCGCAACGACATCTTCACCCTGGGCATTAACCAGATATTCTCCATAAAGCTCATTTTTACCTGTAGCTGGATCCCTTGTGAAGGCAACACCCGTTCCCGAATCCTGTCCCATATTTCCAAATACCATAGCCTGCACATTAACAGCAGTCCCAATATCATGAGGTATATCATGTATATTACGGTATGATACAGCCCTCTTATTGTTCCATGATCCAAAAACAGCATTTATGGACATCTTAAGCTGTTCCTTTGGGTCTTCGGGGAAACTTGTGCCCTTTGCCTTTCTTATTATGTCTTTATAATCTTCAACCAGTTCTTTTAAGTCCTGTGCGGTAAGCTCGGTGTCAAACTTTACTCCTTTTTTGTCTTTCCTGGCCTGGATGGCTTTTTCAAAGTCCTCATGCGGCACCTCCATAACAACATCGCCAAACATATGTACAAATCTTCTATATGCATCCCATGCAAATCTTTCATTGCCGGTCTTGGCTATCAAGCCCTTTATTGAATTATCGTTAAGCCCAAGGTTTAAAACCGTATCCATCATGCCAGGCATGGAAATTGCTGCACCTGACCTTACTGAGACAAGAAGGGGGTTTTTCTCATCATTGAAGGCCATACCCATTTTTTCTTCAAGCTTGCTGAGATTTCCGTCAATCTGTTCATCAAGTCCTTCGGGCCACCTTTCTCCTAAGTCATAAAACAGGTTGCAAACTTCGGTGGTTATGGTAAAACCGGGAGGCACGGGAAGACCAATGTTTGTCATTTCTGAAAGATTGGCCCCCTTTCCTCCAAGAAGCTTCTTCATCTCCTTCTTTCCCTCGCCAAAGAAGTACACATATTTTTTAGATGCCATTTTAAAATTCCTCTCTCTATCTATAAGAATAATATTTTATTTAAAAGCCAAATTGAGTAATAATACCAGATATTTTAAAAAAAATTAAGTG
>JAFGDA010000061.1 GCA_016932375.1 Actinomycetota bacterium
AATAAATGCAATATAGAATATTAGCCTTAAATTATCATTAAATATTGCAAGAAAAATAATTGCAGCAAGTGGTCCAAATACTGCTCCCAGCGTATCAAGTGTCCTATGAAATCCAAATGACTTACCCCTTATGTCGGAAGGGCAGCTTTCAGTAATCAGTGAATCCCTCGCTGATGTTCTAATACCCTTTCCGAATCTATCAAGAAAACGCGCTATAAGTACAAATGGCCATATATACGATAGGCCAAGGATTATCTTTGAAAAAGTGGAAAGGGAATACCCTGCAACAGTAAATGGTTTTCTCTTCTGGAACCTATCAGAAAGCCATCCTGAAAAAACTTTTAAGATTGATGCAGTTGATTCTGCAATTCCTTCAATAATGCCAACTATGGCAACTGGAACACCTAAAAAAGAGGTGAGGAAAATTGGGACAATTGGATAAACCATCTCAGAAGCTAAATCATTGAAAAAACTTACCCAGCCTAAAGCAAAGACATTCCCGGGAATCTTAAAAATTTTTCTAATTCTCTTTAATTTACTTAACAATTTATTTTTATGAAAGAATTAATTCGATTTAACCAGATTTATAAAATTTTACTTTAAAATATTATACTACTTATAAACCATATGTCTTAAACAACTGGCCATAGCGAACGAAGTTGATATCTTCTCAGCATTCTTTCCACCAAAAAGGTAATCCATCTGGAAGGTTCTTTTTTCTGTGAGAATTCCCATCCCTTTAATTTGGTATATATAGATTCTGGGGTAAATCTACCTTTATCATCAGCTTTTGCTTTTATAATATCTATCATTTCTTTTAGCCTAATGTCATTTTTTAAGAAGATAAAATGAGTAAGTACATCAAGTGTATGTAAAATATCATACCATATCAGCGGGGCTTTTAACTTCCTAAAATCATTCCCCATATAAAAGAGATAAGGGTGCCTTTCCTTGCTTTGCTCCCACAGGTTTAAAATAACTTCAGCTCCAGCTCTACTTTGCCTGGATTCAATTAAGTCATCTGATTGGGAAAGTAGTTTTAACATTAAAAGTGTAGCGTATGGGCAGGGGTCATCTTTTTTACCTGGACCCCTGAATTTTATTTTTGGCGAGACGGCACACCTCCACCCGTTATCACTTATAAGATTTGCAAGATAATTTATGGCATTATTTATCCCTATATCATCTTTTAGGCCAAGTTTTATCAAAGAATACAAAATCAGGGGTGCGTCACATAGCATCCAGGTCCACATTCCATCTCCGGTACCACCAAAATGTTTGGGAATATTTATAAATATTTCGAATATGCCTTCCTCTGATTTTCTTTTAAGTATCTTGTGTATAATAGCATTTATTTGAGGGTCGCTTTTCCTTAATCCTATATCAGAAAGAAAGACAAGCTTATGAATTGGGTGAGAAGGGTCCTTGTGACCTTTTAGTGCAGGACCTGGCCAATCGTTTACTTCATTTATTAGTTCATTTACTTGTTTATCTTCAAATATTTTTTCCCTTGCAAGTAATACCTCTGAATCATTTTCAGATTGATTCATTAGATCTATTCTTGTCCTATACTCAATCCAGGCCGGACCTTCCATGAGCCAGTTCATTGATTCACTCATATTTATAGTATATGGATTTTTTGATGTTGTAATGATTTTAACTAAAATGATAATTGCCGTAAATATAGAGTTACAAATTAAGGCAGTTACAACACAAATGTCTTAAATGGCTGGGGAGAGAGGATTCGAACCTTTTTGAAAACTGTTACCGAAGATTGGGGTCAAACCAAAACGAAACTTCCGGCCAGCTGGTTTTTAAGTCCGGCGCGTAAGCCAATTCTGCTACTACGGCATGGTTAAAACAATACAATCAATCAAGATTTTTTTTACGGATAGCAAGTCTCTACCAGGATAATTGTGGTAAAATATTCTAAATGTGAGTTATGAAGATTTTTAAAATCAGGTGCACTGATTAAGGTGTTTTAAGGGATTATCATTTATATATTACCATAAAAGCAAACAGGAAGTCTGGACAATGCCAAAATTTGACAGGATTTCTTCAGGAATCGAAGGTATGGATAAAATGCTGGACCATATCCGCCTGGGGGATAATGTCGTATGGCAGGTTTCCGGTATAGGGGAATATGGGTTTTTTGCAGGGTTACTTGCAGGGCAGGCCATTAAAGAAAAACGGAATATTATCTATATAAGGTTTGCCCAGCACAGGCCCCTATTAAAGCAACATGAGGGCCTCAAGATAATAAATCTTGATGCTTCTGCCGGTTTTGAAAGCTTTACTATGGCAGTTCATAAAATAATTGAAAAAGAGGGCCCGGAAACTTTCTACATATTTGACAGCATCTCCGAGCTGCAGGCTGCCTGGTCTGCAGACCTTATGATGGGCAACTTTTTTGTGGTAACATGCCCGTTTCTTTTTGAGATGGATACGGTAGCATATTTTGGCATCATCAGGGGCAGGCACTCTTTTGGCACAATAGCAAGAATAAGGGAGACCACCCAGGTTTTGCTCGATGTCTATTCGGAAGGAAATGACATGTATATCCACCCTTTAAAAGTCTGGAAAAGGTATTCGGGCGGCATGTTCCTTCCGCACAGGCTTGAAAGAAACAATTTAAATAGCTTTACCGAACTTGCAGGCGGTTTAAGCATAAGTAAGTTTTATTCCCTCGTGGAAAAGAAATCTGCTGTTACGGAGGACCAGATTCTTGATAACTGGGACAGGTTTTTCCTTTTTGCAAAAATGAATATCGGCAAAAAAGGTAAAGATACGATTACCGATATGTGCGAGAGGCTTATAGGCAGGGAAGAGAAACTGAATGACCTGATATACAATAATTTTGATATCAGGGATTTTATTTCCATAAAGGAAAGGATGATAGGGTCAGGAAAAATTGGCGGCAAAGCTACAGGGATGCTGCTTTCAAGAAAAATTATTGAAAACTGCGCTCCCAGGATATTTGGGAGGCTCGAGCCCCACGACTCTTTCTATATCGGCACAGATGTATATTATACATATATTGTCCAGAATGATTGCTGGAAATTAAGGCTTGCCCAGAAAAGTGAAAAAAATTATTACCACCTGGCAAAAATTCTCAGGCAAAAAATTCTTGACGGCACTTTCCCTGACGATACAAGGGAACAATTCAGGCGCATGCTTGAATATTATGGCCAGAGTCCCATAATTGTACGTTCAAGCAGCCTGCTTGAAGACAGTTTTGAAAATGCATTTGCGGGAAAATATGAATCTATTTTCTGCATCAATAAAGGCAGCCCGGAAGAAAGGCTAAAGCATTTTGAAAAGGCTGTAAAAAGTGTTTATGCAAGTACGATGGATGAATCTGCGCTCGAGTACCGGCTGAAAAGGGGACTGGGCAAAAACGATGAACAGATGGCCATCCTTGTCCAGAGAGTATCAGGACTGAAATTCGACAATATTTTTATGCCCTGTGCCGCAGGGGTAGGATATTCATATAACTCTTACAGGTGGCATAAGGATATTGACCCGGATTCCGGAATGCTCAGGCTTGTTATGGGCCTTGGAACAAGGGCCGTAAACAGGACTGATTACGAATATCCGAGAATAGTAAGCCTCAGCAGGCCGCTCCTGACACCGATTACAAGCGCATCCAGCGGGAACCAGTATTCCCAGCATAACGCCGATGTGCTGGATCTGGAAAAAAATACCTTCACCTCTGTAAGTATTTCAGGATTATTGCAGAAACTGCCCGGCTGGTATAAAAATATAATACTCGAGCATGATTATGATACCGAAAGGCTCCTAAAAAGCCAGGGGAAAGATGCAGAGGTTGTATTTTCCACCTGTGAAGGTCTTATAAAGATGAAAGGTTTTACGGATACATTTAAGAAGCTGATGTCTGTAATACAGAAAGAATATAATTATCCTGTGGATATTGAATTTACATGTAATTTCACGGATAAGGGGAACTTTTTAGTCAACCTGCTGCAGTGCAGGCCCCTGCAGGTCGGGGGCACAGGGCAAAAAGTTATGATTCCCGGTATCGAGGAGGGAAAAATCCTTTTTAAATTATCGAAAGGCACAATGGGAGGCGCGGTGGTACAGCCAATAGACATAGTCATACAGGTTGATCCCGAAGGCTATTGCAGGTTTCCCCATAAGAATAAATACAGCATTGCAAGGATGATAGGCAGGATAAACAATTATTTTAAGGGCAGGGATTTGTCAATAATGCTTATGGCACCTGGACGGATCGGTACAACATCCCCGGAATTGGGCCTGGCAGTTACTTTTGCAGAAATCAGCAATTTTAAGGTTATTTGCGAAGTTTCCTATAATGAAGCGGGCTACAGGCCGGAGCTCTCCTTTGGTACCCATTTTTTCAATGACCTGGTGGAAGCAGGTATTTTTTATGCTTCAATTCTTAAAGATGAAAATACAATAAAATTCAGGGATGATTTTTTTATAAATTATAAGGATTTAATGTCCGGTATATGTCCCGGCTGCAGTGATGCAAAAGGTATTATAAAGGTTTATGATATGCAGGGTACCGGCCTGGTTCTTTTTTCAGACATAATAAGCGGTATGACAATCTGTGGAATCACATAGGACTTTTTTTCAACATTGAACCAGGGTGCGGCGGGCTGCTATAATTATAACATGGGCAAATCTACAATCACAGGACGTATATATGAAAAGGCATTAGAGCTGTTAAAACAGTATCCGGATGGTCTTCATTGGTCCGAGCTTCGCTCAAAAATTGAAGCATCGGATCCCAGCTTGCATCCTAAAACAGTCAACGGGTGCATCTGGAAACTTGTAGGAAGATTTCCTGATAAGGTTTACAAGCCATCCAAGGGACTTTTCCGCCTTCTAAAGTATAAATCCAAAATCAACCAGTGAGTGAAGCTGAAAATTTATGGCAAAGAATCATTGCTTTATTTAAAATATTTTTTAAAAAAGTTTTTGGTGTCATCAGCATATATTATGTTAGTCTCAAGGAGGTAATATGAAAACTTTAATAATCTATGATTCCGTACATGGAAATACTGAAAAAATTGCGAAGGCTATAGGTGACCAGATTCCGGGCGATGTAAAAATCATTAAACCGCAGGAAGCAGGGGATTTAGAAATGGGCTCTGCAGATCTTCTTATAATAGGTTCCCCTACATATGGGGGCAGGCCGACAAAGCCTATTCTTGAATTTCTTGATAAAATTTCCCCTGATGTGCTAAAAAAAGCCCGCTTTTTCGCTTTTGATACAAGAATTGCGGCAAAATGGGTAAAAATTTTTGGATTTGCTTCAGGAAAAATTACATCATATCTTAAATCAAAAGGCTGCAGTGTTATTTCTGAACCCGAAGGTTTCATGGTCAGCGGAACTGAAGGACCCCTGGTTGAAGGTGAAACGGTTCGTGCTTCAAACTGGGCTAAAAATATTGTTTCCAAAATCCAGTAAAAAGAAGCCCTGCATTTTTATAGTTATGGGAAAAAATTATCATATTGTGTCCCTTACCTTCTGGCTCCCCGGGGTTATGAAATTTTAACCAATTTCTAAGGGGGTTAAACAGAATAAAGGAAATATCATTTTATAAATTGTATGATAAAAATTTATCGTTAGATATATTGACATACTAATTAACAATCGATATATTATATGTAAAATATACGGGAGGAAAAATGATAACAATAACGGTTTCACCAAAGTATCAGGTAGTAATTCCTAAAGAAATCCGCAAGGGACTGAAACTGAAGCCAGGGCAGAAATTGCAGGTAATGCAGGCAGGTGACAGAATAGAATATATACCTTTTAAAGAGATTAAAAAGGCAAGAGGTTTTTTAAAAGGAATGGATATTGATATTTTAAGAGAAGAAGACAGAATATGAATTTAGTTGATTCATCTGGTTGGCTGGAATACTTCACGGATAGCAATAATGCAGAATATTTTGCACCTATTATAGAAAATGCCCAGGACCTTATTGTTTCAGTGATTAATCTATATGAGGTGTATAAAAAAATATCAGTAGAAAGAGATGATAATTCTGCAATTCAAGCTATAGCTTTAATGCAACAGTCAAAAGTAATCGATATAACTGAGCCGATAACAATTTTTGCAGCCAGGCTAAGCATTGATTTTAAATTACCTATGGCAGATAGCCTTATATATGCTACAGCTAAAACACATGACGCTGTAGTCTGGACCCAGGATTCAGATTTTAAAAATCTGGAAGGTGTTAAATATTTTCAAAAGCGATAAGGTATAGAAAGTGGCTGGGCAGAACTTATAATAGCAAGAACTTTTAAATCAGAATTGAGATTAAATATTAAGTGTACTATGTGGCAATCAGGGTTTTGAAACTTCTAACTATTTTACTGAATAATTAATTAAACTGAACCAGATTTTAACCAGTCTTTTTCTCTGGAAGATCGCCTTCGATATATTGATGTATAATTCCTGAAATCAAGGTTTGATACGGAATTCCTTTTTCCATAGCCTTCTTCTGAATTCCTGTATAATCATGTTCGTATAAACGAATAGTTATACGTCGGTTTTTCCGGAAAGTATTTTCTGCTATTTTTTTAACTTCCTCTAAATCCTTTTTTGTAGGATTCCTGGTTTTTATTTTTCCTTTCTCATATAAATCCAGGATATTTTTTTCTTCTTTATCTAATATCATTTTATTTCTCCAATTCGCTCTTATATTCCTTTGTTGCTTTTCTGCTTGGGATTATTGTTTTAAGAAAAACTTTTTTTTCTTCTTTTATATAGGGAACTAAATATATATAATCATCAACTATTATAAAATATATTTTTTGCCCCGGATATTTTTCCTGATCAGGATGATCTGCTATTTTCCAGAGGTTTCCTTGTGATAAATGAAATATAACTATCTCAAAAGATATTCCCCTTTTTTCTTTTAGCCACTCGTTCTTTTCTGGGTTCCAATCAAATAACATATAGGTATTGTACATCTAAAGAATGTACATAGTCAAGATTAAATTGTCTTAATGTTATTTCGTTTTTAAAAGTGCACACTTTTATATAAAATTTATGTTTTAAAAGTGCACACCT
>JAFGDA010000062.1 GCA_016932375.1 Actinomycetota bacterium
GAATTACTTGCGGGATTTCAGGTACAGAGTAGTGAGGCTTAAATATTTTATAATAGTGGTTACTGCGCTGATGCTTGAGATAATCACTCTTATAATATACCTGTTGAAGAACGAAAATTTTGTCGACCTGAATATGTTCACAGCCAGCGTACTATACGGTGCCATAAGTGCGATAATAGTCATTCTTGCAATTGGGTGCCTTGTTTTAATCAGGCTTGACAAGAGAAGTGATAAAAACAATATAAAATTGCTACTGGAATTCAAAAGAAAATACTATAATCTTTTGAATAAGTACTCGGATAATATTAACGAAGACCTGAAAAATTTTGACAGGGAAACAAAAGACCTTGAAGTAAAAATAAACTACGCAGAATCTCTTTCAGAAAAATATGGCAGGTTTTTAAAAGAGTTTGAAGAGTTTGGAATACCGAATTTCCTTAGTGATATTTTCAAGCATGAATCTAACCACATCCAGCTGGAGAAACAATTCTATGAAAGTTTTTCATCCCTTTCAAGCAGGGAGGTTCTGCAAAAGATTTCTGCGGAATCCGAAACAGCACACAGGACCTTTTTAAATGAACTCAATTCACTGGAAAAGAATCTCAAATTGATTATATAGTTGCATTTCAAGAAAGACCCGCATGCAGTTAACCTGTACCCGGTCATAGTTTCAGGAAACTCTGCCATATTACTTGCGAATAACCTGCGGGAAGATACCGTCCGGCTCCATTTTCCCTGCAGACTGAAGCATTGCTGGATATTTAAAAAATGGTATTTAAAAATAGTTGGTAACAGGGTATGAATTAACAGGTTCATATAATAAAATAATATGTGAAAAATTACGGCGGAAGGTTTATTTTGGGCAATTACATTTTAAAATCAGATGGAAGCAAGGAAACTTATAGTAAAACGAAAGTAATGAATTCCCTCGTCAGTTCAGGAGCCTCACCAGGTCTTGCTGAAAAGATAATGAGACAAATAAGCAGGGAAATAAAAGATGGAATGAATACAGATGAAATTTATAAAAGGGCAAGGGAGCTTCTCAGGGGGGAAAAACCTGGTCTCGCTTTAAGATATTCACTTAAAGAAGCCATCATGGAACTTGGGCCGGATGGATTCATATTTGAAAAGTATATTGCAAAGATACTCAAGGAATATGGATATAAAACCCGGGTCGGGGAGATCCTGAAAGGATGCTGTGTTGACCATGAAGTGGATGTTGTGGCTGAAAGAGATAACATATTTTTAATGATAGAGTGCAAATACCATGGTTCAAAGGGTTTACGTTCTGATATTAAGACTGCCCTCTATGTCCACAGCCGTTTTGTGGACATAGAAAAAGCCTTTAAAAATGAAAATTGTGACAGGGATATGCATTATGAAGGCTGGCTTGTAACCAATACCAAATGCACTTCTGATGCCATAAAATATGCCGGATGTGTTAAATTCCAGATAATTGCCTGGAAGTATCCGCGGACACAAAATCTCCAGTACTACATCGAATCAAAAAAGCTCTATCCTGTCAGTATCCTTTCCACCCTTACCAGGAATCATAAAAAGATTTTAATGGATTCAGATATTATAACAATCCAGGACCTGAATAATTATACACCAGGAGATCTTACAGGACTCCTAAATACCGGCCATGACCAGGCAATAAGGATAATTGATGAAATAAAGATTCTCCTGGATTGACATACAGGGTTTTTTATAAAAACACATTCGTATACAATACAGGCTATTTATCTATCCATTGCTTCCAATATACCTTTTAAGGATTTTTTCTCCCCTGTTCTTTAAAAATACATCCAGGACTTCCTGAAACCTGCCGCAAACCGGGTGCTTGTAGTCCCCATATATCTGTATCGAAGAATAAAGGCAGCCGCCTCCGCATATCGGAGAGAATTTACATGTGGTGCATTTCTCCATGCTGAAAATATTTCTTTTCCTCCAGGTATCCATCTTTTCTTCAAAAAACTGTACTGACGGGGAAAATCTCCCGATAGCTTCACGGGTATTGCCTATGGATTCCGGGCATACGTATATATAACCGTCGGGGCAAAGGATATTCAATTCAATAAGATTGCTTTCACAGTTGAAAAAACTCGGTGATATATTGGGGGCGCCATTTAAAAGATCCAGCAAATGCCTTAAAGGCTTGAAAATATAATAACCAAATGCCTTTTCAAGTTCCGGGTTACAGTCATAGATGCTTATAAGCTTCTCAAGCAGCCTTTCTTCAGGAATAATGACATCATTGTATTCAAGTGACTGATGGTCTGTTATAAGTGAAGGCTGCATTCTAAAATAAGGATGGCTCAGCCAGCCCTTTTTTTCCACATATTCATATAATCCGTTCAGTGAATCAATATTCTGGTTATCAAGATTTATCCTGACATTTGTACTTATATCATTTTCCAGCAGCAGGTCTATACTCTTAGATATAAGGGCAAAACTCCCTTTGCCTGACCGGAATTTCCTCCGGCTGTCATGGACAGCCCGGGGTCCGTCAACTGTTATCTGGAGCATATCAATTATGGATTTTGCAGGCCTAAGGATATCGATGAAATCTCCTGCCATCACCCCATTTGTAATTATGTTTACCCTTGATCCTTCTTTTTCTGCAAATTTAAGTGTTTTATCAACCATTACCCTGGTCCCTGGGAGCAGTGGCTCCCCCCCGAAAAGCTCTATCATCTTTATTTCTTTTGAATTATTTTTCGATATCGACTTCATGGCTTTTAGCGCCATCGGGAACATCTCTTCGCTCATATATTTATTGGGATTTTCAGGCAGGTCTTTTTCAAAGCAGTATACGCATGCAAGGTTACAGGCATAAGCCGGGCAGAGTACAAACCTTACCGGCCTGTTAAAAGCTTTAACAGAATACCTCGCAAAAAGGCTCTTAAATAACTTCTGTTCATTTTCAGGGTTTTCATATAAATACCCTCTCTCTATTAAATTAGAGAGAGGGCCAGCATCAACATCATCATACCTTTTTCCAAGCACTGACTCCCAGGTCTTACTATCAATAAAATCAAGGGCACCTGTAAGGAAATTATTAATCAGGGTATATTTACCATTTACCTTAAAATGGTAATTGTACTTGCTTGGAAAAAGCTTCATTCTATCAATTATTGCCAATTAAATATCCAGCACCAGAAAAAACAGCACATTGGCCCTACATCATCTTTCAGGCCCTTCATTTCCGTATCCTTGTTCCAGAGATACTCAGTTTTATTTATGGAAATCAAAATTTTTGCCTCCCTTCAATATGGTTTCTCGGTATTTCTGCATTTCTTAAACACGTGTCTGACTTTTTTTATATGTTTGCTGCTTTATAAACTTCTATCTTAATAAAATAAAAAAATTTCCGATCCTTATTACAAACATTATCTGGATAAGCACCATGAATACAAACAATATATACATAAGAATCTTAGGGAAAATCCCCATATTGATCTTTCCGGGATTGGTCCTGATAATGGAGTTTACCCTGTCTTCAAGCCTCTTCTGGCTTATCACTTTTGCCGGGGAGAATGTGTAACCTTCACATGGAACTAAACGGCTATTTGGCCCTATCATACACTTAAGCTTCAAAAGAGAGTTCAAGATATTACGGGCAATTTTTTTAGGAGAAAGGCCTGAATATTTAACTACCATCTTGTCGCATGCCTTTTCCTGTTCAGACCTGATTAGAAAATATGCAAAATATCCAAAGGGATTAAAAAAATTAAGGTCCCTCAGTATCAATGCTATCCATCCTATCAGGCCGTCCCTTCTTTTAATATGTGAAAGCTCATGCCATATCAATGTCTCCTTTTCACTTTCATCAAGCTTTTCCAGCAGTCCGGGAGATAAGACAAGCGTAAAATTCCTTACCCCAACAACAAATGGCGAAATGTAATTATTATGTGTGAGGCTAACATCAGGGCTCCTTGTTTTTATCTTCTCTATATAATTATCAATAATATTGTATATTGCCGGAACCTCTTTTCTTCCGACTTTTTCCTCGTATGCAAGCCTCCTGTAGAAAAGTGCAAGGTTTATCCACCTTATTAATAAGACAATAAATATTATAAATATTATTACCTGTAAAATAATATAATTTGTATTGGAGGCAAGTATTATTGGATCTATATCCATTGTTACCATATTTGTTGGATCAGGAAGTCTAATGCCAAGCGCGCCAAGCGATTTAGGAAAAGATTCATAATTATAAATACTCTCTTCTATATTTACCTTTTCCAGAACTATGATAAACGGCCTTATAAGAGGCATAAATAAAAAAAGTATCCTTATGCCGGAGTCCTTTATCCTGAAAATAAAAAATATGGCCAATACCAGGACTAAAGTGACAAAACTGTCATAAAGGACTGGTATAATATAATGTGTTAGGATTTCCAAAAAAAACATATACCTTATACCTTGAGATATTCAGTTTTAAAAAAGCAACAGGATATTTTTATTTTAGGGAATCAATTTTCTTCAGAAGCTTTCTTATGGCACCGGTATTAAGATTATCACTATCGGACAGGTACGTAAAAACCAGGTCCTTTGAAGTTCCTTCCAGCAGGGTATCCGCTACGGTCTCCATAATACTTCTTGAAAGTTCCTGTTTGTCCATTGCTGCAGAATAAATATAGGTTTTCCCAATCCTGTTCTGGTTCAATATACCCTTGTCAGAAAGTGTAGTCATGGTGGACATTACAGTGGTATAAGGGGTAAACCCGCTATCCCTTTTGGATACCTCTTTTTTAAGCATCTCTTCATGGACCTCCCTTACGGTAACTTCACCCTTTTCCCACACTATTTTCATTATGTCCGCTTCCAGGCTGCTGATGCTGTTGAGTCCGCCTATACCTATCTCTGAAGAATGTTTCCTCATTTTTTTATCTTTTTGCATTTTTAACCTTTGGTAATTTTTAATAATTCTTTAAAATTAAATTATTTTAATTACTTACTAATCTATACTATTTCCTGTAAAATATCAAACAACATATCTTATCACTATATTAAACTACTATATATTCTTAAATCCACGGTAAAATTTGACAAATACTTAAACATCTGATAAAAATTACACATAATTATACTAAAATAAAGTATAAAAATAAATAATAAAATATTAATTTATAGTATACATAATATCATCTAAATTATAAGTATCAGTAGGATAATATGGTATTGAGCAGAACCAGATATAAAAACAGGGAAGACCTGGACAGGCTGGCATCTGTAGCCCGTAACATAAATAGCATGGCCTATAAAGGTAAATTAGATGACAGTGTTCTCTCAAGAATTTGCACTGAAATCCTTAAGATAAAACCGTATAAGCTTGTCTGGATTGGGCTTGTGGATGACAGTATTAATTTAGAAAAAATTAATATAAAGCCTATTGCTTTAAAAAACCTGGACCAGGATTCAAGATTACTTATAGAGCTGCTCATAAGCAAGGAAGAATTAAACGGTGAGCCCCTGATGAATGTCTTAAGATTGAAAAAACCAAAGGTAATAAAATTTGGTTATCCAGGCGAACCCGATTCCCATCTTCATAAAATAATATACAGAAAAGATTTCCAGTCCCTGCTCATTATTCCACTTCACTACAACGGCAGGGTCCTTGGGTCACTCAATATCTTTTCTGAAATGCAGGATTCTTTCCAAAATGACGAAATAAAAATATTACAAAAAACCGCCGACAATCTTATAGGCAGCGTAAATACGGTAAAACTTAAACTTGAACTTAAGGGTACCTTAAAACAGTTGCAGAGAGTTCTATATGAGACCATAGACGCCATAACCCTGATGAGTGAAATAAAAGACCCCTATACTTCCGGCCACCAGAAAAGAGTTGCCCTGATTGCAAGTGCTATTGCAAATGAACTGGAATTACCGAGAGATATGATAGACGGCATATATATTTCGGGACTTCTTCATGATATTGGAAAGATTTCAGTCCCCAACGATATCTTAAGCAAGCCCGGTAAACTTAACGAAGGAGAATTCCTTATAGTTAAAAACCACCCGATAGTGAGTTATGACATATTAAAAAATATAGAATTCCCCTGGCCAATTGCCCGGATAGTCAAAAATCACCATGAAAGAATAGACGGTTCCGGTTATCCTGATGGTTTAAAGGACAAGGACATTTCAATTTGTTCGAAAATCCTGGCGGTGGCAGATGTAGTAGAGGCCATGACTTCCCACAGGCCATACAGGCCTGCGCTTGGCATGAGAAAAGCCTTAAAGGAAATAGAAGAAAACAGGAATAAACTTTACGACCAGAAAGTAGTCAATGCCTGTATAAAGGTCCTTATGGAAAAAAAAGTATAAGCGTACAGACCAATCAATTAATTATAATCACTGTAATCCTTGTTTCCAGCAATTATTAAGGGTATATTCCCCTTAGTCTTACTGCATCTGCAACCCTTTCAACCGCCAGCATTGATGCTGCCGTCCGCATATCAACCTTCTTTTCCTGTGCTGCGGCATATGTCTGGTAAAAGGCCCTCTCCATAATGTCACGTAGCTTTAAATTAACTTCCCTGCGGGACCAGAAATATGCATCGTTACCCTGCACCCATTCAAAATAGGAAACTGTTACCCCGCCTGCATTTGCAAGTATATCCGGAACCACGAATATACCCTTTTCCTTGAGTATCCCGTCTGCCGCAGGCGTTACCGGGGCATTGGCTCCTTCTACTATGAACCTTGCCCTGATACCCGGTGCATTTGATTTTACTATCTGGTTTTCAAGCGCTGCCGGTATAAGTATATCGCATGGAAGGCCAAATATATCTTCCCGGGCCATACCCTCAGCCTCTTTATATCCTGCAACAGTTTTTGTTTTCAGGGCATGATTATATACACTGTGGGGATCGATACCTTTGGGGTTATATATTGTTCCCTCTACATCGGAGATTGCGACTATTTTAAATCCGAGATCATAAAGTATCTTTGCCGCACTCGACCCGACATTCCCGAATCCCTGGATTGCCACTTCATAGTTGGTACTTTCAATGTTATTTACCTTTAGTGCAGATAAAAGCGAGTATACCACTCCCCTTCCAGTTGCCTCTTCCCTCCCGAGAGAGCCTCCCAGTTCTATCGGCTTTCCCGTTACCACTCCGGGAACGGAATAGCCCTTGTCTATCGAATAAGTATCCATTATCCAGGCCATTACCTGGGCATTTGTACCGACATCCGGGGCAGGAATATCACGCTCCGGCCCTATTGAATTTATTATCTCAAAAGTATAGCGGCGGGTAAGGTTTTCAAGCTCTCTTGCCGAAAGGGCCCGGGGATCCACAACGACCCCTCCTTTTGCCCCTCCAAATGGTATTCCTACCACTGCGCATTTTAAGGTCATAAGGAGGGCAAGGGCCTTTATCTCGTCGAGGTTTACATCAGGATGATAGCGGATACCACCCTTTGCAGGACCGCGGTTTGTATTATGCTGAACGCGGTAGCCCTTAAATATGTCAATATCACCCGAATCCATTTTTACAGTTACAGCAACTTCAAGAATTTTTCTTGGCTCCCTGAGGTATTTTTTTAGGCCGGATGTAAGATTTAACAGGTCCATTGTTGTGTCCAATCGCGAGAGCGCCATATCCCATACAGATTTTTTTATGCTTTTTGAATCGTTCATGACAG
The DNA here is from genome assembly GCA_016932375.1 of Actinomycetota bacterium. GTDB lineage: Bacteria > Actinomycetota > Humimicrobiia > Humimicrobiales > Humimicrobiaceae > JAFGDA01. The sequence continues at coordinate 7,660 of JAFGDA010000062.1, forward strand.
CGCGCTCCTTCCTGCTTCTGATGTCCTTACCCTTATGGCATCCTCTACCGGCAGGACAAATACCTTCCCTGCCCCGATTTTACCTGTCTTGGCAAGCTTTACTATTATAGAGGTTACAGAGTCAACTATCTCCTCCTCTACCACTATCTCAAGCTTTGTTTTGGGGAGGAATTTCACGTCTTTATTGGGTGTTTCCCCGTTTTTATACCCTCTCTGCTTTCCAAAACCCTCCACGTCGCTTTTTGATATGCCTTCAACGCCTGCCTCTATAAGGGCGTTCTTAACACTCTCAAGTTTTGAGGGCTGGATATAGCATTCGATTTTTTTTAGCATCTGTATTTTTTCCTTTCCCCGTTAATTTTATAATTATAAAAAAATGTTTTAATTTTTTTGATTTTAAAATACGTTTTTAATATATGTTATTAGATTTAATGAACATACCGAACAGCAGCACCTGTTTATAAATCTCCCCCAACATCTTTATACTTTTTGGGTAAACCGTCTTATTTTAAAGTAAAAATGACAGTCACTGGTATCATAACCTCTTTCTGGATAGTCGAAGTATCGTAAGTCCCCCAATCTGATACTTCTGTGGAATTTACAGGAAGAACCTGGACAACTCCAAGATTTGCGGACTTGATTGCTTTTATTTCCTTGCCGCTGCCTTCTGCAATCTTCTGGGCCCTCAGCCTGGCATCATTTATGGCATCGGGTATAAGTTCTATGCGAAGCTCGGGAAGCCCCGAATAATAATATTCAAGTGATTGTGTTGCAAATATTACCCCGGAATCTATAAGTTTCTGGGTATTTTTGGCCATAGAAGTAATCCTATCCACATCACCTGACTGGATTGTAACAGTCTGCCTTAAAATATTTTCCTTGGGGGCATTCGGGTCATAAAGGTACAGTTGCTCCATAAAAACAGGGGTTATATTTATTTCTTCTTCGCCAAACCCGTTTTCCTTAAAAAAGCTGACAACCTTATCCCTGTCTTCTTCCATAAGGTCATACCCTGTTTTTAAATCCTCTGTTGAAACAGTCCTCGAAAAAACGGAGGTCCACTTTGCAATGTCTGAAGTTACCTGCTTCCTGACGGAGCCGGTAACTGACAAGGTGTCTTCGGGCTGCCTGACAATATAAAAGGTCAACGAAGCTATAACCGCACTTATTATCAGGCAAAAACCTGTTATAAGAGCAAAATATATTATCTTGTTTGATCTTTTTTGTTCCATCATGCCACCTCTTAATTGCAATAAATTAAAAACAGATGCCATTATAAAAAAGCTGTTTCCTTTTTATCCGGACAATACAGCTAATAGGTATTGTAGTTTTTTTATGGAAAAAGTAAACATAAATAATTATTTTGTATTCTAAAAAAAGGGCCAGACTCATACACGGCCAGTAACTTCAAATTGAGGACCTTGTGTTTTCTAAAGTTTCAGGAGAGATGGCTGAGCCCGAAGGAATAAAAAACATGTTTTGTCCTTATGTTCCTTACGCATTACCGTCTTAAAATCATGAACATGATGCCATACAGGATAAACATCATATTAAGTATTCCAAGGTATATTAAAAGATATCTTATGATAGAAATGAATTTATATATATTAAAAGAATCCACTGCCTTATCGAATTTTATAGAGACATCTTCAAGTTCCACTGATATTTTTCCAAGATCACTGCCTATCCTTTCCAGATCGGAAGCATTTACTTCGAGGTCCTCCTCTATCGTTTCCAGCTCCCCTGAAAGCCCGATAAGATTATTGCCAATATCATTAAAATATTCTTCCGTATCGCCGAGTGGTTTAAACCCGAGGACATCAAAACCTACCATTCCGGCTACTTCAATAAAAGCCTTTCCAGAATCACTGGATATACCGGAAGTGTAGCTGATGGTATTTTTAGCAGCCCTGATGCTATCTGCAATATGTACAGTGGTCTCATTTGAGTTTTTCAACATCCCGGATGTTTCCTTAATCGTCTTCCCGGCTGACAGGCTGAGCCTTTGTATGTTATCAAAGCTTTCGCTGTATGAGTTCAACGCAAAAATACCACCAAAAGACAAAACAGCCCCCGAAAGGCCGAACAATATGGATATGATTGAAAAAACATATATAAATATTTTTTTGTTTACCTGCAATACCTTCCTCTTATCCGGATGCCCGTAAGTTGTTTATCCAGATATTAGCATATATTAACCGCCGTATCCAAAAAATTTGTAATACTAATTTTTTTCTTCCGACATTTCTATCATCTTTTTGGCAAATTCAAATTCTTTTTCTATCCTCATCCTTTCGGAATAGACCGTTAGTTCACCTATCAACCTGTTGAAATAAGTTATGTATATAACATCGCCCTTACCGTTTAAAAGATACTTCGATAAATTTTTCCTCAACTCATCGGTGTTTACTTTTTTTAGCTTTGTCTCAATTTTATCATTCATGACTTTCCCATTTGTGATTTTTTACAATACGATTGCCTTTTTATTGCATCAAATTTTATCCTGTAATTAAATATATTTATTAATTAATATAATAAAAATGTATAATGTATGTATATATGTTAATACTGTTATATCGTGATTGTCAAGTGCACCTTCCAGGTACCTTTTTAAACGCGGCAGGAGGGCTGCCTGTTTGATTTTAATTTGTTAACCAGGCAATATGCCTGGTTATATCTAATTACATTTTAGGTTCTTTATGGATGCGATTGTAAAAAGTTATTACCTGTATGGAATCAACAGATAAAAATATTCAAAAGCAATTTACTTTTTAAAGATCGCCATAATCAACTGCGAAGGTATCCCCCTCTTCAAGGGTACCTGATTTAAATCCCTTATAAAACCATCTCCGCCTCTGTTCAGATGTACCGTGGGTGAAAGTATCAGGTACGGCATAACCCATATGCTCCTCCTGGATCCGGTCGTCTCCGACAGCGCTTGCAGCATTCAATGCCTCTTCGATATCGCCTTCTTCAAGATAGTTATATTTGTTTACGTAATGGGCCCATACACCTGCCAGGTAGTCTGCCTGAAGCTCAAGGCGTACATTGTATTCGTTGGCTTCCGCCTGGCTCATCTGTGATTGTAAAGACTGGACATCTTCCATTATCCCCAGTATCGTCTGTATATGATGCCCAACCTCATGCGCCATTACATAAGCCATTGCAAAGTCTCCAGGTGCGTTGAATTCATGCTGGAGCTCCTGGAAAAAGATAAGGTCTATATAGACCTTATAGTCGGCCGGGCAGTAAAATGGTCCTGTTGAAGAGCTCGCTGCCCCGCATCCGGACTGTACATAGTCCGTGTATAGTACAAGAGTAGGATAGACATATTCCATTCCATTGGCATTAAAGATTTCTGTCCAGACATCTTCAATGTCGGCAAATATAACCTTTGCAAAATCCGCAATCTCATCGTCCTGTATGGCTGCGGACATGGCAGTATCTGCTGGCAGGTTCGATGCCTGTGTATTTCCAGAAATATCAGACAGATTACCTATATCACCGCCGGTGCAAATAGTAAGGATTACAATGATTATTACTATAAGGATGCCCCCGCCTACTCCTCCTCCTATGGCCGCACCTTTGGCAGGGATCCCCCTTCTATCTTCAACATTGGTGCTTTTTCTTCTATCCTGCCATTTCATGTTATCCGCTCTTTTTAAAACAGGTAATATTTTTAATACAGCATTATGTTATTTTTTACCCATATCCACTTATATTATAACAAAAAACCTTAGAAATAATAAAAAACCCTTTTATTACAATTAATTCCATTATCATGTACAATCGTAAATAATTAAGTATAATTTTTATTAAATTAATCTTAGATTTATTAATGAAAATGACAACCTCGGAAAAGCCCATAATAACAGATAAAGAAATAGAGGAATGCTTAAGGGAAATCTTAAAGGAAGAGGGATACAGCCTTGCCGGGAAAAAAGGACTGGATAAACTCGGGCCTGATATCAGGGCATCAAAAAATAAGGAAAAGTGGTATATTGAGGCAATTGGTTCAGAAAAACCAGGTACTGAAAGTGCGAGGGATTTCTACGAGGCTTTCTTCCAGGCCATATCAAGACTTAACAACAGGGGCTGCAAGCATATAGCAATAGCCATATCCCAAAGTTCTAAAAAGATTTTACAGATAAGGGCAAAGCTATATAAGGTTGCCTGGAAAAGAATATCAGAAGTTTTCCCGGAACTGGAGATCTGGCTCGTTGATACAGAAAACAAAAAATACCAGAAAACTCCATGGGGCTACTGGTTAAAAAGAAAATAATCAGGGAAAATTATTACAAAAACACCCATCAACCGGCCGGATCTTGCTGGATAACTTCTTCCCACGTATCAATCCCCGGGGAAATTTGCCCACCATCTTTTAAATCATAGGA
>JAFGDA010000063.1 GCA_016932375.1 Actinomycetota bacterium
ATAAAAATAGCTAAAAAAGCAGTAAAATAAACAGGAAATATTTTAGTTTTTGGTTAAACAGGTTTCTCTGGCGAGAATGAGAATCGCAGCAATTAATTTGAAGCAAATAAAATAGAAATGAATGAAGTAATTTATTATATATTATTTTTAGTTGCAGGTCTTATAACCGGAAGTTTTCTGGAAGTGGTGATATACAGGATACCAAGGAAAATATCACTGATAAGACCTTCTTCTTTTTGTCCTGAATGCGGGAAAAAAATTGCTTTCTATGATAATATTCCCCTGATATCCTACCTGGCACTGAGGGGGAGGTGCAGGAACTGCAAAAAAAGGATTCACTTAAAAACACTCCTGGTTGAAATTATAACCGGCCTTCTTTTTATGGCCTGCTATGCCTTTTTTGGAATAAGCCTTTATACCCTTAATGGGATAATATTGTGTAGCCTTCTTGTGGCAATATCTTTTATAGACCTTGAGTTCGGGATTATTCCCAATGTAATCGTGATTCCTTTTTCCATTGCCGGCCTTGCATTAAATATATTTTTGAACCTGCCAAAATGGTGGCTTCCTCCTGCTTTTGCAGCAGGGGCTTTTATTTTTATGTTGATAATCCACCTCGTGTATCCTGCTGGAATGGGTATGGGTGACGTTAAACTAAGTTTTATGGTCGGGGCCTTCCTTATAAAGAGTGTAGTGGTGGGATTGTTTGCAGGTTTTCTTGTGGGATCGGTTGCAGGCCTGATACTTATTATAAAAAACAGGAAACTGAGGCAGGCCATACCTTTTGGACCATTTATCTCAATTGGCAGCATTATTGCTTTATTTTGGGGAAATAATATTTTAAAATGGTATACAGGTTTTTTCTAACCGGAAGAGAGTGTCACTAATGCTTTCAGTGGGCCTTGATCTAAGCTCAAAAAAAATAACAATTGCAGAAATGATAAAAAGCAGGACCGATGTCCAGTTAAGGAATGCTGCACAGTTTGACATACCCCCTGAAGCCATGAACAGGGGAGAGATACAGGACGCGGTGGTTCTTTCAAAGAAACTCCAGGAAGCGTGGCGAAAATACAGGATATCCGGGAGAAGTGTCCATGTGGGTATATCAAATCTTAAGGTTATGGCAAAGGAAGTAGAGCTGCCTCTCCTGGATGATACAGAGATATCAAATTCTTTAAAATTCCAGATAAATGACTATATTCCCATTTCGAAAGAAAACATACTTTATGACTATTATGTAATGGAAAGAGGAAAAAACAGCTCAAAGATAATGCTTGTGGGAGCAATGAAAAGCATGATCTTTGATGTAATAGAATCAATCAAAGGGGCAGGCCTTATTGCACAATCGATAGACCTTAATTACTTTTCCCTTTTTCGTTCACTTGAAAAAATATATAATTTCAAAAAAAACAATAAGTCTTTATGTGCAGTAAATCTTGGGCCTGACATATCAATAATAGAGATAATAAGGAATGATGTTCTTAAATATCCAAGGTTTGTTTCAAATTCAATAAATGTTTTTCTTGAAAATATGGAAAGGGTTTCAAGCGGGAAAAAGGATAAACACATAACAGAGTTGTTTAATTTTGATTTCGGTCAATTTTTGTATAAATCTTCAGGCTTGAACAAAGTAAGTAATCCGGCAAATGAAGAAGGTACAACTGGTATTTCAGGGATCACGGATAATGGTCCACGCATAAAAGATGGCGATGAAGGGGAAAAAACACCAGGGAAAAGAAGTAGAAAAGACGATATGGAAATCATGGAAAACAGCAGTAATACAAATGATGAAATAAAAAAATCCATTAAGGACACAGCTGATAGCCTGATAAATGAAATAAAGATGTCCATTGAGCATTATTTGCATGAGAATACAAAAAACAGGATAGACAGTATTCTTATTACCGGGGAAAAGCTTTTAAATTTTGATAAATATGTAAGGCAGGAAACAGGCTACACTGTCAATAAAATAAAGGTCCTCGATAATTTTAAACCTGACTTATTAAAAAGAATTCCAAGATTTAAGGACCAGGATCCTGAGGATTCTTTAAACATGCTGGCTGTAGGAATGGCCCTGAGAGGTTTTGAGCAGTGAAATCCATAAATCTTCTACCAAAAGAAGAAAAAAAGAAAGATGTTAAGAGCATAGCGGCAAATGTCCTTTTAGTGCTTGCAATAATATTGTTTGTATCAGCAATATTATTTACTCTTTTTTTATTTGATATGGACAGCAGTATTTCTGATAAATTAAACCAGCATGAAGCTGTAAATATAAAAGCACAGAACTATGTAAATCAATTAAAGAATTACAGTGATTTTGAAGCAGGTGTTGAATCAAAAAGAAAAGTGATTGAAGATGTAAAGAAAAACAGGGTAATATGGTCAGGAGTAATTTATGATATTGGCAGGTTGATGCCCGGTGAAGCTTACCTGTATTATTTCGAGGCGAGGGGTTCTGAATTATATGATTATGTAAAGTCTTATGAAGAAGGGACCGCAGAGGAAGGTGCCCGTATTGTTTCTTTTGTAGTAATGGGCAAGGCTTCAAGTTATATCGATGTTTTAAAGCTTTCAATTGAGCTAAAAAAAATCAAGAATATAAAGGATGTATGGATAACTGCAATCAATGAAGCTGTTGTGCCTGAATTGGAGCTGGATGTACTCGATTTTACCATAGAGGCATACTGGGATACAGGGGCTTTTCTTGAAGGAATAACAAAAAAGAACCAGGCGCAGGAAGAAGATACACTTGATAATGAAATGATGGAGATACAATAATAAAAATAAGCATCATAACAGGAAAATGAGGAATTCATATAAAATTGTACTGATTATTGCCCTAATCGTATTGACAGCGCTGGCAATCTTGCTTATAGCAAAACCTGTGCTGCAAAGATGTATTAATAGTATGGTAAAAATAGAGGAAGAAAAAGTAAGATATGAAGAACTTAACAGTGAGATTGATACTTACCTTGATGCACGTGATGATTACTATCTGTTAAATGCAGAACAGCAAAAACTATCAATGGAATTACCTGGTAAAAGTGATATTTCAATAATTACAAATGAGTTATATGAAGTTGCAAGATATACAGATATCGAGATCAGCAGCATCAATTTTGAAGAAATAAAAATCGATGAAAAAGAACTAAAAAAAGAGCCTGTAAAGGAAATAGAGATAGAAATGGTACTGAAAGGTTCTTATTACGAAATATTGAATTATATAAATACGGTTGAAATAATCCCGAGAATAATAAAGATAGAGGATGTAATTATCCAGGTAAACACTCCAGATGATTTCGAAAACCTGCTGGCATTTGTAGTGGCAAAAACCTATTATGACAATGAACATTTTCAGCAAATACAATGAGGAAAAAAAACAAAAAATATAATATACCGGTAAACATATTTACCACAATTGTTTTATTATTTTTTACTGTCCTTTCGGGAAGCTGTACCACGGGCAGCATGATAAAAGAAGTATTCACCATGGATGATGACAGCCTTGTGCCAAGGTATCTGGATATAGATGAAAGGGAAGTAAAAAGTATAAAGGTACAGGAACAGGAAATGGAAAAAAGCTATGACATCAGCAAGGATATAAGCAGTATCGCAGATGAACTTGAAAATCCATACGAGCCTTTTTTTGAAACAGGGGAAGAAGAACCTGAAAAAAACATTATAATCGTTGAGCAAATCTACAGCAAGGACGGCACCCCTTATGCCGAGATAAAATTCAATGACTTTGTTTATCTCCTGACGGAGGATGATGTTTTCCTGGATGTTTACAGTGTCCGGGCTATCAATGAGACATCTGTAGTCCTGCTTAAGGGTGACGATGTTATCAGTCTTTTTATGGGCGAACCATTTTATGATTGAAAGGAGCACTGTCTTATTTGAGGTTTTTATCTGCAGGTGAATCGCATGGCAAGTATCTGACTGGGATAATCGACCAGTATCCTTCCGGGGTTTATATTGACACGGGATTTTTAAACATGGAACTTTCAAGAAGACAGAAAGGATACGGCCGCGGTGGAAGGATGTCTATTGAAAAAGATAAAGTGGAGGTGCTGTCAGGAATAAGGAATGGAAAGTCCACAGGTTCTCCAATTTCATTCCTGATAAGGAACAGGGACTGGGAAAACTGGAAAGAAATAATGTCGGTAAAAAAGGAAATCGAAAGTAGCCGTGCAGAGAAACCTGTTTTAAATCCGAGACCCGGACATGCTGACCTTCCAGGGATTCTTAAATACAGGCTTGATAGTATCAGGGATGTAATAGAAAGAAGCAGTGCAAGGGAAACAGCAGTACGTGTATGTACAGGTGGTATTGCAAAAATTGCCCTGAAAACACTCGGTATCAGTATTTACAGTTATGTTACAGGAATAGGAAGTGTTGTTTTAAAAAATATTATTAATGGAGTAGATAGCCGCATCCTGGATGCAATAGAATCTTCGCCTGTAAGATGTCCTGATAATTCTGCCTCTGAAAAAATGGCAGGAGTAATTGAAAAAGCAATAAAGGAAGGCGACAGCCTTGGAGGAAAATTCAAAATAGTAGTGACAGGAGTGCCTCCTGGCATAGGTTCATATATCCAGTGGGACATGCGGATCGATTCAAGGCTCGCCCAGGCAATTATGAGTATACCTGCCATAAAAGCTGTTGAGATAGGTGACGGTGCAATATCAGGCAGCAGGACAGGAACATCATTCCACGACGAAATTTTTTACAGTAGGGAAAAAGGGTTTTACAGAAAGACCAACAGGGCAGGTGGTATCGAAGGAGGGATGAGCAATGGAGAGAATATTGTAATAGGTGCAGTAATGAAGCCCATTCCAACAACTTCCACTGGCATGAATACAGTTGATATAAAAAGCAAGAAATCCCGTACAAGCCTGAAAGAAAGATCTGATGTCTGTGCAGTGCCAAGCGCCTCGGTAGTTGGCGAGGCTGTGACGGCAGTTGTGATATTGAGCTGCATACAGGAAAAGTTTGGATGGGACAATATTGAAGAAATCCTTGAAAATCTCAAGTGTTACAGGAAATATGTGGAGAATATATGAAGTATATTTCTTCCGGGAATATATCATTGATAGGTTTTATGGGATCCGGAAAAACCACTGTAGGTAAAATACTGGCAAAAAAATTAAATTTTTTGTTTATCGATATTGACAGGATAATTGAAAT